>NZ_JZRG01000007.1:0-131230 GCF_000964075.1 Brevundimonas sp. KM4
GCTCCCCGCCGTTCTTCAGTGTGGCTTGTCTTTCGACTTAGGCGCCCAGCGAGGCCGGGTCGACCTTGAAGCCCGGGCCCATCGTCGAGGACAGGCTGATGCGCTTCACATAGGTGCCCTTGGCGCCCGACGGCTTGGAACGCACCAGGGCGTCCACGATGGCCTTCACGTTCGCTTCCAGGGCGTCCTGGGTGAACGAGACCTTGCCGATGCCGGCGTGGACGATGCCCGCCTTCTCGACGCGGAACTCCACGGCGCCGCCCTTGGCGTCCTTGACGGCCTGGGCCACGTTCGGGGTCACGGTGCCGACCTTGGGGTTCGGCATCAGGCCGCGCGGGCCCAGCACCTTACCGAGACGGCCAACCAGGGCCATCATGTCCGGCGACGCGATCACGCGGTCGAACTCCATGAAGCCGCCGGCGATCTTTTCGTACAGATCTTCGGCGCCGACGTGTTCGGCGCCGGCTGCGGTGGCTTCGGCGGCCTTGGCGTCCTTGGCGAAGACGGCGACGCGAACGTCACGACCGGTGCCCGACGGCAGGTTGACGACGCCACGGACCTGTTGGTCGGCGTGACGCGGGTCGACGCCCAGGTTGACCGAGATTTCCAGCGACTCGTCGAACTTGGCCTTGGCGTTTTCCTTGGCCAGCTTAATGGCGTCGGAGAACGGCAGCAGGTCCTGGGTCACGCCGGTGCGGGCCTTGAAGGCCTTGGTTTGCTTGGCCATGGTTTAGCCCTCCACCACTTCGAGGCCCATCGCGCGGGCGGAGCCTTCGATGATCTTGGCCGCCGCGTCGAGGTCGTTGGCGTTCAGATCCTTCATCTTCTTTTCGGCGATCTCGCGCAGTTGCGCCTGCGTGATCTTGCCGGCGACTTCACGGCCGACCAGCTTCGAACCCGACTTCAGGCCCGTGGCCTGCTTCAGGTACCAGGTCGCCGGCGGCGTCTTGGTGATGAAGGTGAACGACTTGTCCTGATAGACGGTGATCACGGTCGGAAGTGGGGTGCCCTTGGCTTCCTTCTCGGTGCGCGCGTTGAACTCCTTGCAGAAGCCCATGATGTTCACGCCGCGCTGACCCAGAGCCGGGCCGATCGGGGGCGAAGGCGTGGCCGAACCGGCCGGCACTTGCAGCTTGATATAGCCGAGAATCTTCTTGGCCATTGGTCTCTCCTATGAATGATCCCGGACGTGATCCGGGACCGGTGAGCCGTGGTGCGGCATGGCTGCCTCCCACGGATTTGACGCTCCACGAACCGAAGGCCCGCCGAGCGAAGGCGCGCGTGTAACAGAGGGGGGATGGAAAGGCAACGCACCGCCCCGCCCTCGCCGCAGAAACGAAAAAGCCGCGCCCTTTCGGACGCGGCTTAAATCTCGACAGGGGCGTGAGCCTCAGCCCGCGACCTTCTCCACCTGGGCGTATTCCAGTTCGACCGGCGTGGCGCGGCCGAAGATGGACACGGCGACGCGCAGGCGGGCGTGTTCTTCGTCCACGCTCTCGACCGAACCGTCGAAGCTGGCGAACGGGCCGTCGATGACCTTGACCTTCTCGCCGATGTCGAAGCGGATGGTGGGCTTGGGACGCTCGACGCCCTCTTCCACGGCGCCGATGATGTTCTGAACTTCACGCTCGGAGACCGGCAGCGGCTTGGTGCCGCCCGCGGCGCCCAGGAAGCCCGTGACCTTCGGCGTGTTCTTGACCAGGTGATAGGCCTGGTCGGTCATTTCCATCTTCACCAGCACATAGCCGGGGAAGAACTTGCGTTCCGAGTTCACCTTGCGGCCGCGACGGATCTCGACGACGTCCTCGGTCGGCACCAGAATTTCGGAGAAGGCGTCTTCCAGGCCCTGTTGCTTGGCCTGATCACGCAGCTGCTCGGCGACCTTCTTCTCGAAGTTCGAGTAGGCGTTGACGATGTACCACTTGTGGCGCGGATTGGCGGGCTTTGCGGGCGCTGCATCGGTCATGGGCACGTCTTTCTCAGGATCCGAGAGCGATGATGTAGCGGAAGGCGTAGCCCAGGCCAGTGTCCACGATCCAGAAGAAGATCGAGGCGATAATGACCATGATGAAGACCATCACCGAGGTGATCCAGGTCTCCTTGCGGCTGGGCCAGACGATCTTGCGGCCTTCGGCGCGCACCTGGCTCAGGAACTGGCCGGGGCTGGTGCGGGGCTTCTTGGGCTCGGGCGAATCGACCGTGATGGCGGCGGCGCCGGCCGCCTGAGGCTTGGCGCCCATCTGGGGCTTCGCGCTGCCTTGAGGCCGCTTGCCGGGAGTTTTGGCCTTGGCCATCAGTTGCTCTTCACACAATTGTTCCTGTCGCCCCAGATGGGAAGTCCCATCCGGAAGCGACAGGGGGGATTGGCAGGAGTTGGGGGACTCGAACCCACGACCCCCGGTTTTGGAGACCGGTGCTCTACCAGCTGAGCTAAACTCCTAGACTACCGCGCAAACCCGAGAGGTCCGTGCGTTCGCCAGAGGGGGGCGTATGCCCGACACCGCCCGCCATTTCAAGGGCGATGTGACACTTGCGATCAGTCTTCCAGATGCGCGGCGATGGCGTCCCGCTCGTCCTCGGCCTTCACCAGTTCCTTGAAGATCAGCTTGTCGATACGGCGGTCGTCCATATCCACGACCTCGACCTCGAATCGACCCACCTGCAGCACCTCGCCCTCGTCCGGGACGCGCGAGATCTGGTGCAGAATCAGGCCGGCGACGGTGTGGAAGCCTTCATGCTCGCCGAAGTCTTCGCCCAGGGTGTCGGCAAGGTCATCAAGGTCGGTCTGGCCGTCCACCAGCCAGGTGCCGTCCGCGCGTTGATGGATCCAGGCCTGCTCTTCGTCATGGCCCTCGTCGAAGTCGCCGGCGATCATCTCCAGAATGTCGGTCGCCGTCACCACGCCTTCGAAGGCGCCGTATTCGTCGACGATGAAGGCCATGTGGACCCGCGAGCCCTTCAGGATTTCCAGCGCCTTCAGCACCGATGTCGACTGAGGAATAAAGGCCGGCTCGGCGACCAGCGGCTCCACATCGATCTTGCCGGTCGTCAGAAGGGCGTCCAGCAGGTCCTTCTTGTGCACCAGGCCGAGCGGATTATCGACGTCGTTCTCGCGCGCCACGACGATGCGCGAATAAGGGCAGGTGCGGATTTCCTCGCGCACCACCTCCTCGGGGTCGTCCAGGGCGATCCAGAACACCTCGTGGCGCGGCGTCATGGCCACCCGCACCGGACGGTCGCCCAGGCGCATGATCTCCTCGATCATCTCCTGCTCTTCCGGTTCGATCAGACCGGCCGAGGTGCCCTCGGCCAGGATGGTCGCCACCTCTTCCTGGGTCACGTCCGATCCGTCGCGATCCTTGACGCCCAGCAGCTTCAGAATGCCCGAGGTCGAGGCGGTCAGCAGCAGGACGAAGGGCTTCAGCACGACCGCCAGCGTCGAGATGGGCTTGGCCATCTTGGACGCCACCGTCTCGGGGAAGATCAGCGCCAGGCGCTTGGGCACCAGTTCGCCGATGATCAGCGAGACATAGGTGATGCACACGACCACCACGGCGGTCGCGAAGAATTCGGTGTATTGCGCCAGCGCCGGGAAGGCGACTTCCAGAATGCGATCCAGCTCGCCCGCGATGGTCGCCTGACCATAGGCGCCCGCCAGAATGCCGATCAGGGTGATGCCCACCTGGACCGCGGACAGGAACTGAGTCGGTTCTTCCGACAGTTTCAGCGCCGCCCGGGCCCCCCGGTCGCCCCGTTCCGCCCTCGCCTGCAGCTTGGATTTCCGCGAGGAGACAACCGCCAATTCAGTCATGGCGAACAAGCCGTTGAGCACCACCAGGAGCAGAACGACAGCAATAGCGATGAGTAACATCTAGGGGGTTTTGGGGACCGACGCGGCGCGACAGACGGCGTCCGCAACGCTACATTAGGGCAGGATCGCGACCAGCGCCACGTTTTCCTTTGCGCTCAGCCCGTTCGCCCGGCTTCGACCGAGCCGTAAGCGCCCGAAACCGGCCGGCCGTTGGCGTCATACTGGGTCGCACAGGCGCTCATGCCCAGCACGGTGCCGATGAAGATACCCAGTCGAATGGCGCGTCGCATTTGGTTGCCGAAAGATTAACGTCCGATCCGAACGTAAATCCCGGTCAGCGGTTGCAGGCAATCGTGCTGGCCTTGGGCGCGAGCACAAAAAAGGGGGACGCCGCGAAGCGTCCCCCCTTTTCGTCTTTGATCAGACCTCGCCGATCACACCTTGATCGGCAGGGCCGTGCGGATGTGGACATCCTTCAGCTGGCGCTCCTCGGCCTCGGTCGGGGCGTTCATCAGCAGATCTTCGCCCTGCTGGTTCAGCGGGAAGGCGATGACCTCACGGATGGCCGTCTCGCCGGCCAGCAGCATGACGATCCGGTCGATGCCGGGGGCCAGGCCGCCGTGCGGCGGGGCGCCGAAGCGGAAGGCGTTCAACATGCCGCCGAACTGCTCCTCGACCACCGAGGCGTCGTAGCCGGCGATCTGGAACGCCTTCAGCATGATCTCGGCCTTGTGGTTCCGAATGGCGCCCGAGCACAGCTCATAGCCGTTGCAGACGATGTCGTACTGATAGGCGCGGATGGTCAGCGGATCCTGGTTCTCCAGAGCCTCCAGCCCGCCCTGCGGCATGGAGAAGGGATTGTGGCTGAAGTCGACCTTCTTCTCTTCTTCCGACCATTCGAACATGGGGAAGTCGACGATCCAGCAGAATTTGAACTGGTCTTCGTCCACCAGCTTCAGCTCGGCGCCCACGCGAGTGCGGGCCAGGCCGGCGAACTTGGCGAAGGTCGCAGGCAGGCCGGCGACGAAGAAGGCGGCGTCGCCCTGCCCCAGACCCAGCGACGACATCAGGGCCTCGGTCGGTTCCTGGCCCAGGTTCTTGGCGATCGGGCCGCCCCAGGCGCCCTGGTCCTCGGACCAGAAGATATAGCCCAAGCCCGGCTGGCCCTCGCCCTGCGCCCAACTGTTCATGCGATCGCAGAAGGCGCGCGAACCGCCCGTGGGGGCCGGAATGGCCCAGACGGCGTTCTTGTCGTCCGCGCCCAGGATCTTGGCGAACAGGCCGAAGCCGCCGTCGCGGAAGTGATCCGACACCACCTGCATCTTGATCGGGTTGCGCAGGTCCGGCTTGTCCGAACCGTACCACGCCATCGACTGGGCGTAGGTCAGGCGCTCGAAACCCTTGTGCTCGAACGTCTCGCCGAAGTCGTTCGTGAAGGTATGGACGCCGTCGATGGCCGAGACCGGCTTGCCCTCGCCGAACTCCTCGAACACGCCGTGCATCAGCGGCTCGATGGCGGCGAAGACATCTTCTTGGGTGACGAAGCTCATCTCGACGTCGAGCTGGTAGAACTCCAGCGACCGGTCGGCGCGCAGGTCCTCGTCACGGAAGCACGGCGCGATCTGGAAGTAGCGGTCGAAGCCCGACACCATCAGCAGCTGTTTGAACTGCTGCGGCGCCTGGGGCAGCGCATAGAACTTGCCCGGATGCAGTCGCGACGGCACCAGGAAGTCGCGCGCGCCTTCCGGCGACGAGGCCGTCAGGATCGGCGTCTGATACTCCAGGAAGCCCTGATCGACCATGCGACGGCGGATCGAGGAAATCACCTTGGAGCGCAGCACGATGTTCTTATGCAGTCGCTCGCGGCGCAGATCCAGGAAGCGGTTGGCCAGGCGGATATCCTCGGGATATTCCTGATCCCCAAAGACCGGCATCGGCAGTTCGGCGGCTTCCGACAGCACCTCGACGCCCTGGACGCGCACCTCGACCTCGCCGGTCGGCAGGTTGGGGTTCACCACGGACGCGTCGCGGGCGACCACTTCGCCATCGACCTTGATCACGCTCTCGGCGCGCAGACGCTCCACGGCGGCGAAGCCCGGCGTCTCGGGGTGCAGAACCAGCTGCGTCAGGCCGTAGTGATCGCGCAGGTCGATGAACAGCAGACCGCCGTGGTCGCGCTTGCGGTGAACCCAGCCCGACAGGCGAACAGCGGAACCAGCGTCAGAGGCGCGCAGGGCGCCGCAGGTGTGAGAGCGATAGGCGTGCATGAAACGAACCGTCTGGAGTCTCTGGGCGGTGGAATCCGACGCCGTCGGCGCCCGAAATCGAAGCGGCGTAGGGCGCATCATCGCCCCGGAAAGTCAAGGTTTCAGCCGTTGCAAAGCCTGCCGCCGCGCATGATATCTGACGCTTCATCCCGCCCGAGGCCCCCATGTTCATCGTCACCATCACCTACACCCAGCCCATCGAAGCCATCGAGGAGCGGACGGTCGAGCATCGCGCGTGGCTGGATCAGCATGTCGCCAGCGGCCTGATCATCGCCGCCGGGCCGATGGTCCCACGCACCGGCGGCATTCTGGTGGTGCGCAGCGGCGGGACCAAGCAAGAGCTGGAGACCCTGCTGAAGGACGATCCGTTCCAGGTCCACGGCCTGGCCGATTACACGGTGATCGAGTTCAAGGCCGGCAAGCTGAACCCCGCCCTGGTCGAATTCGCCTGATTTCATCCACAGGGGCGCGGTTCGCTCCCCGCAACCAACAGCGCGGGCCTGACGCGGTTAACGCCGGGCTCTGCTATGACAGGCGCATGTCCGCGCTGAGCGCCCTGCCCCCGACGACGACCGAACAGCTGCGTCTGCCGCTGGAGCGGCCGGTTGCGGGCGAGGCCTTCGTGACGTCCGACAGCAACGCCGAGGCCGTGCGCGTTCTGGCCCGCTGGCCCGACGGCGTGGGCGCGGTGCTGGCGCTGCACGGCCCCCCAGGATCGGGCAAGAGCCGCCTCGCCGCCGACTGGGCCGAGCGGGTCGGCGCCGTGCCGCTGAACGGCGCCGAGGCCGCGCTGATCGATCCGCTGGAACTGGAAGGCCGGCCGGTCCTGCTGGACCGGGCTGCGGACGCCGACGACGAAAGCCTGTTTCATCTGATCAACCTGGCCAACTCCGGCGGGGGCGCCCTGCTTTTGGTGTCGCGCTCGGCCCCGCGCCAGTGGTCGGTCGATCTGCCCGATCTGCGTTCGCGGCTGGACGCCGTGCGCGCCGTGGCCATCGCCGCGCCCGACGACGCGGTCCTGTCGGCCATCCTGCGCGCCCGCTTCGCCGAACGCAGCATCACCCCGTCCGACGAGGTGATCGACTATCTGGTGCGCCGCCTGGACCGCTCCGCCGAGACCGCCGCCGCCGTGGTCGAATGTCTGGACGCCCTTCACCGCCCGGTCACCCGCGTTCTGGCGCGTCAGGTGCTGGACGCCATGGACGCCGCCGCCGACTGACCCGCGACATTTTCTCGGCGCCCGCTTGCGGCCGTCACACACGCGCGCGAGAACCGGGTCATGACCGACGCCGCGATCCATGACGACACCCGAGGCGAAGAGGTTCCCGCCTCTCGCGCCCCCCAACTGGCGCTGAGCGAAGAGCTGATGGCCTCGCCCAGCCGGTTCTTCAATCGCGAAACCTCGTGGCTGGCGTTCAACGAACGCGTGCTGGAAGAAGCGGCCAACCCTAATCACCCGCTGCTGGAGCGGCTGCGGTTCCTGTCCATCTCGGCCAATAACTTGGACGAGTTCTTCATGACCCGCGTCGCCGGCCTGAAGGGCCAGTTGCGCGAACGGCTGCGCGTCCTGTCCGCCGACGGCCTGACCCCTGCCGAACAGCTGGAGCGGATCAACATCGCCGCTGGCGAACTGATGGCCGAACAGCAGCTGCGCTGGCGTCAGCTGAAGAAGGAGCTGACCGTCGCCGGCATCGAGATCGTCGATCGCCAGAAGATCACCAAAACCGAGCGCGAGCGTCTTGAACCCGAGTTCCTGAACCAGCTCTTCGCCGTCCTGACGCCGCTCGCCATCGACCCGGCCCACCCCTTCCCCTTCCTGCCCAACCTGGGCTTCTCCCTGGCGCTGAAGCTGAAGCGCAAGGGGGAGACCAAGACCTTCTACGCCCTGGTGCCGGTGCCGACCCAGGTGCGTCGGTTCTGGGAACTGCCGACCGACGGCCGTTCCACGCCGGGGCACAAGCGGTTCATCACGCTGGAAAACGTGCTGCTGCTGTTCATCGATCACCTGTTCCCCGGCTGCGAGGTGCAGGAAAAGGGCGTGCTGCGCCTGATCCGCGACTCGGACATCGAAATCGAGGAAGAGGCCGAAGACCTCGTGCTGGAGTTCGAGGAAGCGCTGAAGCAGCGTCGTCTGGGCTCGGTGGTGCGGGTCAAGATCGAGGCGTCCATGCCTGTCGATCTGCGCGACTTCATCGTCAGCGAGCTCGAGGCCGCGCCCCAGGACGTGGTTCTGGTCGACGGCATGCTTGGCCTGGCCCAACTGTCGGACCTGATCCCCGGCGGCCACCCAGACCTGAAGTTCAAGGGTTATGAGCCCCGCTATCCCGAACGTGTCCGCGACAACGGGGGCGATGTCTTCGCGGCCATTCGCGAGAAGGACCTGCTGATCCACCACCCGTTCGAGAGCTTCGACGTGGTGGTTCAGTTCCTGCGTCAGGCCGCGCGCGACCCCAATGTCATCGCCATCAAACAGACGCTGTATCGCACCTCCAAGGACAGCCCCATCGTCGCCGCCCTGATCGAGGCGGCCGAGAACGGCAAGAACGTCACCGCCCTGGTCGAACTGAAGGCCCGCTTCGACGAGGAGGCCAATCTGCGCTGGGCGCGGGCGATGGAGCGGGCCGGCGTCCACGTCGTCTTCGGCTTCGTCGAATACAAGACCCACGCCAAGGTCAGCGTCGTGGTCCGGCGCGAGGGCGAGGGCCTGCGCACCTACTGCCACTTCGGCACCGGCAACTATCACCCCGTGACGGCCAAGGTTTACACGGACCTGTCGCTGTTCTCCTGCGACCCCGTCCTGGGGCGCGATGCGACGCGGGTGTTCAACTACATCACCGGCTATGCGACGCCGGACCACCTCGAAGCCCTGGTCGTCTCGCCGCTGAACATGAAGGCCACGCTGATCGAACTGATCGGCAAGGAGATGTCGGCCGCCGCCATGGGCAAGCCCGCCGCGATCTGGGTCAAGCTGAACGCCCTGGTCGATGTCGAGATCATCGACGCCCTGTACCGGGCCAGCCAGTGGGGCGTGCGGATCGACCTGGTCGTGCGCGGCATCTGCTGCCTGCGTCCCGGCGTGCCGGGTCTGTCGGAGAATATCCGGGTCAAGTCGATCGTCGGCCGCTTCCTGGAACACAGCCGCATCGTCTGTTTCGCCAACGGCAAGGACCTGCCGCATGACAAGGCCAAGGTCTTCATCTCTTCGGCCGACTGGATGACGCGCAACCTGGATCGCCGGGTCGAGCTGATGACGCCGATCCGCAACGCCACCGTCCACGATCAGGTGCTGGACCAGATCATGGTCGCCAATCTGAAGGACGATGCACAAAGCTGGGTGCTGGACGCCGAAGGGCGCTATACACGCGTCACCCCCGCCGATCCTGAGCGGCCCTTCTCGGCCCACAAATACTTCATGACCAATCCCAGCCTGTCCGGGCGCGGCCGCAAGGCCAAGAGCCTGCCCGCCGTCCTGCGCTACGAGCGGCCGGGCCGCTGATGCCCGACATCGCGCTTACCGACCGCGACATCGCCGCGATCGACATCGGTTCAAACTCGGTTCGCCTGGTCCTGTACCGGCTGGAAGGCCGCGCGATCTGGACCGTCTATAATGAGAAGGTTCTGGCCGGCCTGGGCCGCGACCTGCCGACGACCCGCAAACTGTCGCCCGAGGGCGTGGTCATGGCGATGACGGCGCTACGCCGTTTCGCCGCCGTGCTGGAAGGCGTGCGGCCTGACGCGACCCTGATCGCCGCCACCGCCGCCGTGCGCGAAGCCCTGGACGGGCCGGAGTTCTGCGAGCGGGTCGCCGCCGAAACCGGCCTCCAGATCCGCGTCCTGTCGGGTGAGGAAGAGGCCAAATATGCAGCCATGGGCGTCTTGGCCGGCGCCCCCCTGGCTCACGGCGTCTCGGCCGACATGGGCGGCGCCAGTCTGGAGCTGACCCGGCTGAACGGAGACGGCGTCGAGAATGGCCTGACCTTGCCCTTGGGTCCGTTTGCTCTGGCTGACGGCAAGGCCTTCGACGCCGAGCGCATCAAGGCCCGTATCGATCAGGCCCTGAAACCGATCGCAGCCCAGTTCAAGAGCGAGCGTCTCTATGCCGTGGGCGGCGCCTGGCGCACCTTGGCCCAGGTGCAGATGGGCTTGAAATCCTATCCGCTGAAAGTCGTGCATCAGTATCAGATGTCGGCCGATGAGGCTTTGGAGACCGCGCGTCTGGTCGCGCAACAGTCGGCGGCCAGCCTGGCCAAACTGCCCGCCGTATCGAAGAAGCGCGCCGAGACCCTGCCCTACGCCGGCCTGGTGCTCGAAGCGTTGATCAAACATCTCGGTCTCAAACAGATCGAGATGTCGGCGTGGGGCGTGCGCGAGGGCCTGCTGTTCGAGACGCTGGACGAGGCGACGCGGACCGCCGATCCGCTTCTGGCCGGCTGCACCGCCTTGGGCGGTCGCCAGGGCGTGGCCCCCACCCTGCCCGGCGCGCTTAACGGCTGGATTTCCGAAATCGTCGCCGCCTTGCCCGAGGTGTTCGGTGAAAAACGCGACGCCGTGCTGGTCAGTGCCGCCTGCCGTCTGGCGGACCTCGGCGCGCGTCTGCACCCGGATCACCGGCTGGAGCTTGTCTTCGACCAGGTGCTGCGCGCGCCCGTCGCGGGCATCAGCCACACGGAACGCGCCTTTTTGGCCAGCGCGATGAACGCCCGCTACGGCGGCGCGCCCGCCACGCCTCAGCCCGAGGTCATCGACCGCCTGCTCGACGCCGCCGCCGCCAAGCGCGCCCGCGCCATCGGCCTGGCGATCCGTCTCGCCTGCGACCTGTCCGGGCGCTCGCCCCAGTTGATGGCCAACGCCGCCGCCAAGGTCAAAGGCGGCGACCTGCGCCTGACCGCGACCGAAGGCTACGCCGACGTCCTGTTGGGCGAACAGACCAGGAAGCGCGCCAAGGCCCTCGCCGAGGCGATGGACCTGGGGCTGAAGATTTGATTTCGAAGTCTCCTCCCCACTTGGTGGGGAGGTGGCGCGGCGCTTCTTCAGCGCCGTGACGGAGGGGTTCTAAGCCGCATCGCAGGCGCCTGTGGGACTTCAACAGCCCCTACACCGCTCCGTGGTCCCCCTCCCCGCAAAGCGGGGAGGAGACCTGTAAACCCTACTCGATCTCGACGACTTCCACACGCGCGCCGTTCAGCACCAGGGCGATCTCGCCGCGCTTCAGCTTCAGCGCGTCCTCGCCGAAGATCTGGCGGCGCCAGCCCTTCATGGCGTCGATATCGGCGTCGTCGCTGATGGCGATCTTTTCCAGGTCCGACACGGTGGCGATCAGCTTGGAGGCCACGCCGGCGTTGTCGCTCTTGGCCTTCAGCAGCACCTTCAACAGCTCCACAACCGACGGCGGGGCCGGCTGGCGGTGGGCGGGACGCTCCATCTCGGGCGCAAAGGCCTCAGGATCGGCCAGAACCCGTTTCAGCTCCTCGGCCAGTTCCAGACCCAGCCGTGAACCGCCGAAACCCTTCGGCACCGAGCGCAGGCGATTAAAGGCCTCGACATCCGTCGGGGTCTGCTGAGCGATCTCGTCGATGCCCTCGTCCTTCAGGATGCGGCCGCGCGGCTGGTCGCGCTCCTGCGCCGCCCGCTCGCGCCAGACGGCGACGGCCTTGAACGCCGCCAAATATTTGGCCGAGAATTTCTTGGGCTTCAGCCGCTTCCAGGCGTTTTCAGGATTGGTGTCGTAGAGGGCCGGATCGGTCAGGCTCTCCATCTCCGACATCACCCACTCCAGCCGGCCTTCCTTCTGCAGCCGGTCGCGCAGCTTGGGGTAAAGCGCCGCCAGATGGGTCACGTCGCCCAGCGCATAGACCAGCTGGTTCTCCGACAACGGCCGGCGCGCCCAGTCGGTGAAGCGGCTGCCCTTGTCCACTTCGATGCGCAGCATCTGCCGCACCAGCGAATCATAAGCGACCTGCTCGCCGAACCCGGCGGCCATGGCGGCGACCTGGGTGTCGAACATCGGCTTGGGCATGGCCCCCAGACGCACGAAGATTTCCACGTCCTGGCGACAGGCGTGGAAGACCTTCACGATCTTCTCGTCACGCAACAGATCCAGGAACGGCTCCAGATCCAGCCCTTCCGCCATCGGATCGATGATGGCGGCGTGATCGGCCGAGGCCGCCTGGATCAGGCAGAGCTTCGGCCAATAGGTCGTTTCCCGCATGAACTCGGTGTCGACCGTGATGAAAGGAGCGTTGGCTACGCGGGCGCAGAAATCGGCCAGCGCCTCGGTGGTGGTGATCGGCGTCATTCCGATGCTATAGCCCCGCGCATCCTACCTGTGGCAAGAGCCGCGCTGCATTTCCGCCCCGATTCAGGCCCGAGATCCCATGAGCGACACCCAAAAGCCTCTCGAAAACGGTCTGACCTACGCCGATGCGGGCGTGGACATCGACGCGGGCGAAATGCTGGTCGAACATATCAAGCCGCTGGCGAAATCGACGGCGCGCCCCGGATCGGAGCCCTCGCTGGGCGGATTCGGCGCCCTGTTCGACCTCAAGGCCGCCGGTTTCCAGGACCCGCTGATCGTCACCACCACGGACGGCGTCGGCACCAAACTGAAGATCGCGATCGAGACCGGCCGTCATGACGGCGTCGGCGTCGACCTGGTCGCCATGTGCGTCAACGACCTGTTGGCCCAGGGCGCCGAGCCCCTGCTGTTCCTCGACTATTACGCCACCGGACGGCTTGAGATCGACGCCGCCCGCCGCGTGGTCGCCGGCATCGCCGACGGCTGCCGCCAGGCCGGCTGCGCCCTGGTCGGCGGCGAAACCGCCGAAATGCCGGGCATGTACACCGAAGGCGACTACGACCTGGCCGGCTTCAGCCTGGGCGCCGTCGAGCGCGGCCACGCCCTGCCCTATCTGGATCGCCAGGCGGCCGGCGACGTCATCATCGGCCTGGCCTCCACCGGCCCGCACTCCAACGGCTATTCGCTGGTGCGCAAGGTGGTCGAGAAGTCCGGCCTCGGCTGGGGCGACGACGCCCCCTTCGCCAAGGACCGTTCGCTGGCCCAGGCCCTGATGGAGCCGACCCGCATCTATGTGAAGCCGGTGCTCCCGATCATGAAGGCGGGCCTGGTCAAGGGCGCGGCCCACATCACCGGCGGCGGCCTGATCGAAAACCCGCCCCGCTGCATCGCCGAGGATCTGCAGGCTCGCTTCGACTGGAACGCCTGGCCCATGCCCGCCGTCTTCCAGTGGCTGGCCGACACGGGCGGCATCAGCGACCACGAGATGCGCCGCACCTTCAACTGCGGCGTCGGCTTCATCCTGATCGTCGCGCCCGAGAACGCCGAGCCAGTTTTGGCCGCCCTGCTCAACGCCGGCGAAGTCGCCTTCGTCTGCGGACAACTGGAAGCGGCCTAAGCCGCTCCCAGTTCGCGCAGGGCTTACCGCGCCCCGCCGTTCGCCGTCTCGGCGTAGAAGCGCGACAGGTCGGCGTGCAGCTTCACCAGGGCGTCGTGGCTGAGGTACATCATGTGCCCGCCCTCATAGTAGGTGAACTCCAGGTTCGGCCGCAGGCTGGGCTCCAGCATCATTTGCGCCAGGTCGAACTCGGTCGAGAAGAAGGGCGTGGCGGCGTCGTAATAGCCGTTCAGCGACATCACCTTCAGATACGGATTGCGCCGCATCGCCGTGGCCAGATCGATGGCCGTGTTCGGCGTCGTCTGCGGCCCTCCGACCGGCGGACGGTGGCTCCAGTTCCAGTTGAAGCCGGGCTGGCCCCGCGCCGACATCCGGTATTCGACGTCGGTCTTGTAGTTCAGCTGATTGGCCACATAGTCGCGGAAGATGCCGAAATAGGCCCCCGTCACGGCCGAGCTGGACGGATCATCCTCCGGCTCGCCGCCCGCCGCATCCTCGTCCAGACCCATGTAGCGGGTGTCCAGCCGCCCGATCGTCTGGCGCCGGTCGCGCAGCAGTTCCTTGCGGAAGGCGCCGAGGTCCACGCGCATATTGGCGTTGTCGATGAAGGTGGTCGACAGGCCGGTCAGTTCGCTCATCTGGCGCACGATATCCGCGCGCTCGGCGTCAGAGATCATATGCCCCTTGGCCAGGGCGGAGGCATACGGTCCCAATGCGAAGTCGCGTGCCCGCTGGACCTGTTCCTCGACCGTCGCGGCCGGGTTCGCCAGCTTGCGATGATACCAGGCCGTCGCCGCATGGGTCGGCAACAGGGTGACGAAGTTCTGCGGATAGCCTGGCTGACGCACGCCATAGTTCATGATCGACGACAGCAGCACCACGCCGTTCAGCGACATCCCGCGATCTTCAAGCTGGAACGCCACCGCACCGGTGCGCAGCGTGCCATAGGATTCGCCGATGATGTATTTCGGGCTGGACCAACGGCTGAACTTGGTCGTGTAGCGCATGATGGCGCGGGCGAAGGCGTCGGCGTCTCCGTCCACGCCCCAGAAGGTCGAACCCGGCGTCTCGCCCAACGGACGCGAGAAGCCCGCGCCTACCATGTCGATGAAAACCAGGTCCGTCTGATCCAGCAAGGTCATGTCGTTCGGACCAAAGGCGAAGGGCGCCGGCCGCACCACGGTCGGCTCATCGGTCTGGACCCGCATCGGCCCAAACGAGCCCATATGCAGCCACACGGTCGGCGAGCCTGGTCCGCCGTTGTAGAGATAGGTCACCGGCCGCGTTCCGACGGGCTGACCGTCCAGCGTATAGGCGGTGTAGAACAAGCTCGCGGTCGGCATCCCCGCATCGTCGCGGATCGTCAGCGTGCCCGCCGTCGCCTTGTATCGCAGGGTCTTTCCGTGGGCGTTGACCGAATGGGCCGTCGTGACCTCGGTCTCCTCGACCGGTGCGCGCGCCCAATCCTTTTCGATCGCCTCGGCGTTGGCGTTGCGGAACCGGTCGGTTGCGGATCGCATCGCGGCGCCCCCGCCATTGTTGCTGCTGCTGTTGGTCCCGCTTTCCTGGGCCAGCGCCGCCACGGGCGCGCCCAGCATCGCGGCGATGGCCGCGAGGCAGATCAGTCTGTTCATGCGATAGTCCCCTGTACGCGCCGACCCACGACCCCTCGCCATACGGTCGGCGTTACACGCTAACGCCCGAATCCAGCCGACAACAAGGGCGGATCGCGTTTGAAACTTGCCAAGCGTCGCCCGCGCCGTCATGCGAGGCGCCATGTCGCCCCAAGCCGCCCCGCCCGTCCGCGTCGCCGTCCTGATCTCGGGGGCGGGCTCCAACATGGCGGCTCTGATCGACGCCGGTCAGGCGCCGGACAGCGGCTATGAGGTCGTGCTGGTGCTGTCGAACATCGAGGGCGCAGGCGGTCTGGCGATTGCGGCGGCCAAGGGCGTGGCGACGGCGACCGTGGCGCATAAATCGTTCGGCAAGGACCGTGAGGCGCATGAGCGGGCGGTGGACGCCGCCCTGCGCGGCGCGGGCGTCGAGGTCGTTGCGCTGGCCGGCTATATGCGTGTTCTGACACCCTGGCTGGTCGGCGGCTGGCGCGAGCGGATGCTGAACATGCACCCCAGCCTGCTGCCCCTCTATCCCGGCTTGGACACCCACGCCCGTGCGATCGCCGCCGGCGACGCCGAGGCCGGCTGCACGGTCCATCTGGTGACCGAAGGCGTGGACGAAGGCCCGATCCTGGGCCAGGCGCGCGTGCCGATCGTCGAGGGCGACACGGCCGAGGCCCTGGCCGAACGGGTCAAGACGGCGGAGCATCAGCTTTACCCGAAGGTGCTGGCCGACTTCTGCCGAGACCTGCCCCGCCCTTAGCGGCGCGAAGATTACAAAAACGTCATGCGACAGACCGCCGCACCGGCGCAATGGTGCGCCCGACCTCAATCGGGACCCTCTCTATCCATGACTCGCATTCGTCTGATGGCCGCCTGCTCGGCCTGTATCGTCGTCGCTCTCACCGGCGGCGCGGCCTCGGCCCAGGACGCTTCGGCCCAGCATTCGCACGGCATGGCCGGCACGGCCCACAGCCCCTTCGGCGCCTGGGGCTTCGATCTGGCCGGTCGCGACACCTCGGTGAAGCCCGGCGACGACTTCAACGAATACGCCAACGGAACCTATCTGCGCACGACCGAAATCCCGGCCGACAAGTCGCGCTTCGGCCCGTTCGACGTCCTGTACGAGAACGCCCAGTCCCAGCTGAAGTCGATCATCGAGACCAGCGCCGCCAATCCCGCCAACGAGAACGCCCGCAAGGTCGGCGCCCTGTACGCCAGCTTCATGGACGAGGCGAAGATCGAGCAGCTGGGCGCGACGCCGCTGGCCGCCGACCTCGCCGCCGTCAAGGCGGTCACCGACCACGCCGGCATGGCGCGCCTGATGGGCGAGAGCCATTCGGGCTTCGGCGGCCCCTGTTCGGCATCGACGTGTTCGAGGATCTGAAGAACCCCAATCTGAACTCGGCCTATCTGGGTCAGGGATCGCTGGGCCTGCCGGACCGCGACTATTATCTGAAGCCCGACTTCGCCGCCCAGCGCGAGGCCTATCTGGCCTATCTGACGACCACCCTGACCGCCATCGGCTGGGCCGATCCGGCCAAGACCGCCGCGGACATCCTGGCCTTCGAAACCAAGGTCGCCGACAAGCAGTGGACGACGGTCGAGCGTCGCCAGATCGACAAGCTGTACAACCCGGCCAAGGCCTCGGACCTGGCGACGCTGGCTCCCGGCTTCGACTGGGCCGGCTTCCTGGCCGGCGCCCAGGTGTCGGACGTCGACACCCTGGTGCTGATGGAAAACACCGCCATCCCCGCCATCGCCCAGGTGTTCGCCGACACCCCCATCGAGACGCTGAAGGCCTGGCAGGCGTTCAACGTCGTTGATCAGGCCAGCCCCTATCTGTCCAAGGCCTTCGTCGACGCCCGCTTCGACTTCCGCGGCAAGACGCTGCGCGGTCAGCCTGAGAACCGTCCCCGCTGGAACCGGGGCGTGGCTCTGGTCGATGGTCAGCTGGGCGAGGTCCTGGCTCAGGAATACGTCCGCTTGCACTTCCCCGCCTCGTCCAAGGCCCAGATGGAAGCCCTGGTCGGCAACATCCGCGACGCCATGACCGAGCGACTGAAGACCCTGGACTGGATGAGCGAGCCCACGCGCGAGCAGGCCCTGTACAAGATGTCCAAGTTCGGGGTGAAGATCGGCTATCCCGACAAGTGGCGCTCGTATGACGGCCTGGAGCTGAAGGCCGACGACCTGTACGGCAACGTCGAGCGCTCCTCGGCCTTCGAATGGGCCTACAAGCGCGGCAAGATCGGCAAGCCGGTCGATCCGCTGGAATGGGGCATGACGCCCCAGACGGTGAACGCCTACTACAACCCGCCGCGCAACGAGATCGTCTTCCCGGCCGCCATCCTGCAGGCGCCCTTCTTCGATCCGAACGCGGACCCGGCCGTCAACTACGGCGGCATCGGCGCGGTCATCGGCCACGAGATCACCCACGGCTTTGACGATCAGGGCCGCAAATCGGACGGCGACGGCGTGCTGCGCGACTGGTGGACGCCGGAAGACGCCGCCCGCTTCGAGGCGCGCGCCAAGGTGCTGGGCGACATCTATGACAAGCTGGAGCCGATCCCCGGCGTGCACGTCAACGGCGACCTGACGATGGGCGAGAACATCGCCGACCTGGGCGGCCTGCTGCTGGCCCTGGACGCCTATCACAAGTCTCTGAACGGCCAGCCGGCGCCGGTCATCGACGGGCTGACGGGCGATCAGCGGGTCTTCCTGGGCTGGGCGCAGGTCTGGCGCGAGAAGTCACGCGAGGCGGCGCTGAAGGAGCAGCTGACCACCGACCCGCACTCGCCCGGCCCGGTGCGCGCAGCGACCTCGCCGCGCAACATCGACGCCTGGTATGCGGCCTTCGGCGTCTCTCCGGACCAGAAGGAATATATTGCGCCCGAGGCCCGCGCCCGCATCTGGTAAGGGCGCCGGACGTCAGACGTAGAAAAGGCCCGGAGCGAACGCTCCGGGCCTTTTTGTCATCCGGGCTTTCGCCGGGAAGACCTACTTGGATTTAGCGGGGCTTGGTCGCCGCGCCGGCGACGGCGCCGATGGCGGCGCCGGCCACGGTCGAACCCGTGTTGCCGCCGATGACCTGGCCGGCGACGGCGCCGCCCAGGGCGCCGGTGGCGGCGCGTTGTTCCATCGTCTGGCCGCAGGCGGCCAGCAGGGCCACGACGCCGATGACGGGGGCCAGTTTGATCATGGTCTTCATGGGTCTTCTCCGGGAGACGAACGAGATCATGACCACCAAACGACAAGGCCCGCGTCCGGTTCCGGGCGCGGGCCTATATAGTCACGCTATGCGAGAGCTGATGCTCGCGGATAGCTCTTCTTTTCTGCGCTACGCTCGGAACGCGGTCCCTCGCGACTTGAGCGCCTTGTGCTCGCGCTACGCTCGGAACGCGGTCCCTCGCGACTTGAGCGCTTAGCCGACGATCTGGTCGTCGGTGAAGAACTGGGCGATCTCGATCTTGGCGTTGTCCTGGCTGTCCGAACCGTGGACCGAGTTTTCACCGATCGACAGGGCGAACTGCTTGCGGATGGTGCCTTCGGCGGCCTGCTCCGGGTTGGTCGCGCCCATGACTTCACGATAGGCGGCGACAGCGTTGTCGCCTTCCAGCACCTGAACGACGACCGGCTCGGCCGTCATCTGCTCGACCAGCTCGCCGTAGAACGGGCGCTCGGCGTGCACTTCGTAGAATTTCTTGGCTTGTTCGGTCGTCAGCTTGACGCGGCGCTGGGCCACGATGCGCAGGCCGGCGCCTTCGATCACGGCGTTGATCGCGCCGGTCAGGTTGCGGCGCGTGGCGTCGGGCTTGATGATCGAGAAGGTACGTTCGGTCATGGGAATTGACTTCTTGTTGGGAGATTGAGTGTCGCGGGCTTATAGCGACCACCTCCCGCGTTTCCAACCGTCCCTTTTTGCATCCCTGACGCACCCCGCATGGCGACCTGCCGATTGAGGGACGCCGACCAACCGAAGAACCTTCGCCGCAATGCTTCAGATCACCGACCTGACCTTCAACGCCTGGGGCCGCAAGTTTCTCGTGGACGCCTCCGTCAGCCTGCCGCCCGGCTCCAAGGTCGGTCTGGTCGGCCGCAACGGCATCGGCAAGTCGACCCTGTTCAAGCTGATCTTGGGCGAGCTTCACGCCGCCGGCGACGAGATCAGCCTGCCCAAGACCGCCCGTATCGGCTCGGTCGATCAGGAGCATCCGGCGACCCCCGTCAGCGTCATCGACACCATCCTTGAGGCCGACGTCGAGCGCCACACCCTGCTGGGCCGGCTCGAGACTGCAGAACCGGAAGAGATGGGCGAGATCTGGTCGCGCCTGATCGAGATCGACGCCGACGCCGCGCCCGCGCGCGCCGCCGAAATCCTGGTCGGCCTGGGCTTCGATCAGGAGAACCAGGCCCGGCCGATGTCGGAGTTCTCGGGCGGCTGGCGAATGCGCGTCGCCCTGGCCGCCGCCCTGTTCGCCGAGCCGGACATGCTGCTGCTGGACGAACCGACCAACTACCTCGACCTGGAAGGCGCCCTGTGGCTTGAGGCGCGGCTGAAGAAATATCCGCACACGGCCCTGATCATCTCCCACGACCGCGAGATGCTGAACGAGGTCTGCACCCATATCCTGCACCTCGCGAACCACACCCTGACCCTCTACACCGGCAACTACGACGCCTTCGAAAAGGCCCGCGCCGAAAAGGCCCGGCTGCAACTGTCGGCCAAGGCCAAGCAGGACGCCGAGCGCGCCCACCTTCAGGCCTTCGTCGATCGCTTCAAGGCCAAGGCGTCCAAGGCCGCCCAGGCCCAGTCGCGCATGAAGCGGCTGGAGAAGATGCAGCCGGTCGCCACCACCATCGAGGAGCGCGTCGCTCCCTTCACCCTGCCCTCTCCGCCGCGCCCGCTGGCCCCGCCGCTGATCCGGCTGGAGCGGGCCAATGTCGGCTATGAGCCGGGCAAGCCGATCCTGCGCAATCTGAACCTGCGCATGGACCTTGACGACCGCATCGGCCTGCTCGGCGTCAACGGCGCCGGCAAGTCCACCTTCGCCAAGATGATCGCCGGCGCCCTGAACGTCTCCGAGGGCGAACTGCACCGCGACAGGAAGATGCGCGTGGGCTGGTTCCACCAGCACCAGATCGAGGCGATGGACCCGACCGACACGCCGCTGGAGATCATCCGCCGCGCCATGCCCGACGCGCCCGAAAGCGCCCGCCGCTCCAAACTGGCCCAGTTCGGCCTGGGTTACGAAAAGCAGGAGACCACGGTCGACAGCCTGTCGGGCGGCGAACGCGCGCGCCTGCTGCTGAACATGGTGGCGATGGATGCGCCCCACGTCCTGATCCTGGACGAACCGACCAACCACCTGGACATCGACAGCCGCCGCGCCTTGCTCGACGCGCTGAACGACTACAACGGCGCCGTCATCCTGATCACCCACGACCGCTCGCTGATGGAAATGGTGGCGGATCGCCTGTGGCTGGCCGCCGACGGCACGGTGAAACCCTTTGAAGGCGACATGGACGACTATGCCAAGTTCGTCCTCGACCGCGCGAAACAAGCCATCGCCAAGCCCAGCCAGATCAAGAAGGAAGAGGCCAAGGCCAACTCAGGTGCCTCGCAAGCAGAGAGCGCCAATTCTTCAAAAGGCGGGGGCGCGAACGATAGGGGCAACAAGAAGCGATCCGGCCCTTCGCCCTCGACCCTGCGTCACGCGGTCAAGAAGGCGGAGGAGACCATGACCCGCCTTGCGGCCGAGATCGCCCGTATCGACGACGACATGGCCACCGCCTCGGTCAGCAATCCCAAGGCCCTCGAAGGCCTGACCCGCGCCCGCGCCAAGACCGAAGCCGATCTGGCCGCCGCCGAAGCCGCCTGGATCGCCGCCGAAGAAGCCTTGGCCGAAGTCGCATGAAGCCGATCGAATTCTCTAAGGAAGAACGCGCGGCGATCACCGCCAAACTGCGCGACTACTTCGCCCGCGAACTGGATCAGGAACTCGGCCAGCTTCCGGCCGAGATGCTGCTGGACTTCATCGGCAAGGAGATCGGCGGCGCCTTCTACAATCGCGGCGTCCACGACGCCCAGCGACTGGTCCAGCAGAAGGCCGAGGACATCGTCGAGGCGCTGTACGGCCTCGAACGCGCGGCCCCCACGCGCTGAAACGAAAGCCGCCCGGCGCATTCACGCCGGGCGGTCGGATCGGTCGGCGGTTAGGCCGGAAGGTCTTCGGCCAGGATCGCCATTTCAAACATGAACGAGCCTTCCTCGTCCTCGTCCTCGAAGACGATGCCGATGAACTCGTCGCCGACATAGACCTCGGCCGAGTCATTCTGCTTGGGGCGGGCCTTCACGATGATGCCGCCGGTGTTGAAGGTGCGCTTGAGGTGCGCCTCGATGCGCTTCAGGTCGGTGTCTTTCACGGGGGGCCTCATGGTCTGAACGTTGGCGGCGGACCCTAGAGACATCGGCGGTTCAGGGAAACCGGCGTCGCGCATTTTCCCGTCTCAGAGATACTTCATCCACCATTGCGAACTGCGCCGCTTGACCCCGCCGAACCAGCGGCAGGCGAACCAGCAGGGCACGGCGACCAGGGCCGCCAGCAGCCACACCCAGCCAACGCCGGGCACGCCGAAGCCCTCGCCCTGATTGGCGCCGAACAGCATCACGGCCGCCAGGTTCAACAGATGCAGCCCGTAGAGGTGGATCAGATAGAAGAACAGCGGCGCTCCGCCAAAGACCGCCAGCACGCCGACCAACCGCTCCGGCGCTCTTTCCAGCCCTGCCAGGATCAGCGCGCCTATCCCCAGCGTCAGCAGCAGGAAGTCGGCCGACGGCGGATATTTGGTCAGGTTCAACACGCTCATCACCGTCTGGATCGGCGTCGCCTGCACGGCCCACGGCGCATCCCCATAGACATTGATCGCCCGCAGCACGACGAACAGGGCCAGCGCGCCCACCCCGATCAGCACCAGCCGCCTCAGCCGCGTCCTCTGCTCGCCTGCGAACCACGGCCCGATGGCATAGCCCAAGGCCGCCACGCCGATCCACGGCAGCAGCGGATAGGACGTCCGCGCCTGACCACCCCAAGGTAAGTCTATAAATCCGCGATCATGCAGCACCGCCCAGATCGCATAGCCCGGCTGCCCTGCCGCAATGGTGATCGGGTCCAGCAGATTGTGGCCCAGCACGATGACCAGCCCCACGGCGATCAGCATCGGACGCGGCAGATGCACCAAGGCCGCCAGCGCGATCATCGACAGGCCGATGGCCCAGATCACCTGCAGATAGATCAACTCGGGCGTAACCGAGAAGGTCCAGGCGAAGTTGACCACCGTCAGTTCCAGCACGACCAGAAACAGACCGCGTTTCAGCAGGAAGGCCGATGCCGCGCTGGCTCCGTTCCCGCCGCCCGCCTGCTTGTTTCCGTACAGCCAGGCCCCCAATCCCGTCAGGGCCACGAACACCGGCGCGCACAAATGGGCCGACAGCCGGGTGAAGAACAACGCCGGCGAGGTCGTCTCCACATTCATCGGGTCCGAGACCTGGGCGTGGATGAAGAAGAACTCCCGCGCGTGATCGACCAGCATCAGCAGGATGACCAGCCCGCGAAGGGCGTCGATGGATCGGATCCGACTGACCGCACGGCTTGGCGCGGCAGTCGAAGAAATGGAGGCGGGAACAAGCGTTGCAGCGGTTGACATCATCAGGCGGAAGCGGATAGCCGATACAGTATAACATTTCAAACGGAGCCTGCCTTGTCCCTCCTTCTGAGCTGCGCCGGCGCGTGCCTGCTGGTCGCCGCCAACGCCCCCGCCCCCGTCGCTGTCGCGGGGGTTGAGCCTGAAACGGTGGGGGAGATCGTCGTTCTGGGCCGCCGCTCGGCGCCGCGTGATCTGACGCTGGGTGCAGGATCGATCACCGAGGCCATGTCCCCGTCCAGCCGCTCTATCGAGAACGATCTGATCAAGGCCGTGGGCGCGACGCGCCTGGCCGACGCGCTGGAACTGGTCAGCGGCGTCAGCCAGCAGAACAATCGCGGCGGCGTCATGGACAACTTCGCCATTCGCGGCTTCCTGGGCACGCCCGACGGCGGCGCGGAATATTATGTCGACGGCTTCCTGGCCAATCGCGGCATGGCCCCGCCCCGCGATCCGGCGACATCCGAGCGGATAGAAGTGCTGAAGGGGCCGTCCGGCGCCCTGTTCGGCGACATCGACCCGGCCGGACGCATCAATATCGTCTCCAAGACCCCGCGCTTTGCGCCCGCCGCCACCTTTACCGCCACGGTGGGATCGTTCGGTCTGCGTCGCGGCGAACTGGACCTGACCGGCCCCATCAACGACACCCTGGCCGGACGGCTTGTGGTGGCGGGCGAGACTTCGAACGGCTGGCGCGACTATGTCGGCTTGGACCGCACTGTGGTGGCGCCGTCCCTGACCTGGCGTCCAAACGATGATCTGCGCCTGACCTATGTGGGCGAGTTCACCACCTTCACGACCTTGTTCGACCGAGGGATGCCGGCGATCAACGGCGACGCGCTGTTCCTGCCGCCCTCGAACTACTACGGCGAGCCCGGCGACGGCGTGACCCGCTTCCGCAACGAAGGGCACCAGATCACCGGTGAATACCGGATCAATGACGACTGGAGCCTGAACGGCGGCGTCGCCTGGCGGGGCGGCTCGCTGAAGGGTCTGTCGAGCGACCATTCGCGTCTGGTGGGCGACCAGCTGTGGCGTCAGCGTCGCGGACGCGACTTCTCGGTCGAGGACCTGTCGGCCCGGCTGGAGCTGAACGGCGTGGTCCAGACGGGATTGGGCGTTCACAATCTCGGTTTCGGAGTGAAGGCCTATCAGCTGACCTATGGCGAGAAGTGGCTGCGCATCAATCCGACCGCCGCCAATCCCTATCCGATCAACGTCTTCAACCCCGTCTATGGCGCGGTCACGCCGCCGATACCCCTGCCCTTCACCGACAATCTGGAGACGCGCGATGTCGTCACCCTCTACGCCCAGGATCTGTGGGAGGTGAACGACCGTCTCAGCCTGCTGGCCGGGCTGCGGTTCGACGACTACGACCAGACCATCCGAAACAACCGCACCGGCGCCGTCGGTGAAGCCAGCGACACGCCCCTGAAATACCGCCTCGCCGCCCGCTATAGCCTGACCGAAAACCTGACCGCCCACGCCAGCTACGGTCAGTCGTTCGTGCTGAACTCGGGCACGGGCCGCGACGGCTCCGGCTTCGCGCCCGAGGATGGCAAGGGCTATGAGATCGGCCTGGCCGGCGCCTGGGACGGACTGGACCTCGCCGCCACCGTCTTCGATATTGAGAAGTCGAACATTCTGACGACCGATCCGGTCGATCCCAACTTCCTGGCCCCGGTCGGCAAGCTGACGACGCGCGGGATCGAGCTGGACGGCGCCTTGAAGATCGACGACGTCTGGCAGGTGGTCGCCAACTACGGCTGGACCGACGCCAGGGCCGACGACCGCGCCTTCGCCACCGACGCCGTGCTGAACGTGCCCGAACATTCCGGCTCGCTGTTCGTCATCGGTCGCTTCCCCACCATCCACGGCACGACCTGGTCGTTCATGACCGGCGCGGCCTACGTCGGCGACCGGGCCGGCGGCCTGGCGCTCGGCGCGCCCGAACTGCCCGCCTACTGGAAGGCCAAGGCGGCGCTGGACTACGGCCTGACGCCCCAGGTCACCGCCCGCGTCGAGGTCGACAACCTGTTCGACGCGCGTTACGCCGCCAGCTCCTACAGCGCCCTGTGGATCTACCCCGGCGCCCCGCGCAGCGTCCGCGCCTCGCTCAGGATCGCGCTATGAGGCGTCCGCTCAGATGACGAAGTCGTACACCACATCAGCCAGGGTGTGATCCATGGTGCGGGCCGGTTCGGCGTTGGTCGGACAGTTGACCAGCCGGGCCGGCACCCCCGCCACGGTGCAGCCGGACGGCACGGCCTTCAGCACCACCGAGCCGGACGCCACCTTGGCGTAGTCGCCGACGTGGATATTGCCCAGCACCTTGGCCCCGGCGCCCAGCAGGACGCCCTTGCCGATCTTGGGATGGCGGTCGCCGCGCTCGGCGCCCGTCCCGCCCAGGGTCACCCCATGCAGCATCGACACGTCGTCGCCGACCACCGCCGTCTCGCCGATGACGATGCCCGTGCCGTGATCCAGAAACAGCCCCTTGCCCAGTTGCGCGGCCGGATGGATGTCCAGCTGGAACAGTTCGGAAATCCGGCTCTGAAAGTGGAAGGCCAGCGTCTCGCGCCCCTGTCCCCACAGCCAATGCGCCACGCGCCAGCCCTGCAAGGCCTGGAAGCCTTTGAAATACAGAAAGGGCTGCAACAGGTTGCGGATCGCCGGGTCGCGTTCGGCCACAGCCTGAAGGTCCGCCTCCGCCGCCTCGACCATCGACGGATCGGCCTTGAACGCCGACAGGCAGACCTCGCGCACCGACATGGCGCTCATCTCGCCGTCCGCCAGCTTGCGCGCGATCTGGAAGCTCAGCGCGCCAGCCAGGTCGTCGTGCGACAGGATCACCGCATTCATCTGCGAGCCCAGCTGCGGCTCCTCGCGCGACGCCGCCTCGGCCGAGGCGCGCAGCTGACGCCACACGCTGTCGATTTCGGTTTCCGCAACGACTTCCAGCTTGGCCATGACCGGCTCCTTCGGCGACATCATACGCGCCCCAGCAAGGCGCGCGCCAGCGCCTGGGGCAGTTCGCCGTTCATGGCCATATGATAGGCCTTATAGGCCGTCGCCACCGTCAGGCTGTCGCGCACCGTTCCGCGCCCGATCTCGTCCAGCAAATCGACGAACGGCACGCGCGCGGCGGCGATGATCTCGGTGGGATCGGGATCGGTCGGCGCAGGCGACAGGCCCCAGGCGATCCAGGTCATGCCAATCTCGTCGGTGATGGAGTTCGACATCTCGACCTTCAGCGCCGGCAGCCAGTGTTCGGCCTGCAACCCCGCCTCTTCGGCCAGTTCGCGCCGGATGCCGTCGAACGGATCTTCGTCCAGCGGCGCGCCGCCCTCGGGCATTTCCCAGCTGTAGTTGGCGTGGGCGAACCGCTGCTGGCCCACCAGGGTCACCGTCCCGTCCTCATGTACGGGCAGGACGCCGGTCCCGACGTTCTTGAACCGCACGACCGCATAGTCGGCCTTCATCCCCGTCGGCGCCGTCGCCGGATGCCGGGTCAGGCTCATCCACGGGCTGTCGAACACCGTCTCGGTCTCGTCGCTGCGCCAGGCCGGCGGTTTCGCCAGCCCCTCGGCCCATTTCGGTTCGTCGGATTTGCGCATGCGCCACCTATGGCGAAGACGCGGATGAAAGCCTAGCTAGACGGCATGGTCGCCCTCAACGAACCCCTGCCCCCGCCCGTTCCGTCGAAAGATTTCCGCGACCGCCTGGCCCAGCGGCGCTCCGCCCCGGCTCAGGCCCTGGTCGCGCCCGGCCCGTCCGAGGCGGAGCTGCACGAGATTCTGACGCTGGGCGCCCGCACGCCCGACCACGGCAAGCTGTTCCCGTGGCGGTTCGTGGTCCTGGGTCCCCAATCGCGCGCCGACATCGCCGCCCGCCTCGCCGTGCTGGTCGAACTCAGGAACGGTCCGGCCAAGGATCAGGCGGTCCTGGCCAAACTGACCGCCGCACCCGTCACCATCCTGGTCGTCTCGACGCCGGTCGAAGGGTCCAAGCCGATCTGGGAGCAGCACCTGTCAGCGGGCGCCGTCTGCATGAACCTGGAACACGCGGCTTCCGGCTTCGGCTATTCGTCCAGCTGGATCACCGACTGGTACAGCTACGACCCGCAAGGCGTCGCCCTGTTCGGCCTGACCGAGGGCGAGAGCGTCGCCGGCTTCATCCACATCGGCACGCTGAAGGAACCCGCGCTGGAACGCCCGCGTCCCGACCTGACCGCCAAGGTCACACGCCTGCCGTAAGCGGGTGACATAAGGTCGCCCTACGTCGGTTTGACCTCGACCGACCCCGCCTTCCTCCCCCAAGGCCTTCGTATGGATTCCCTGTTGCAAGCCGTGGGCGATTTCGTCGCCCGCAACCATATGTGGGCCGGCGTCATGCTGGGTCTGGTCGTGTTCGTCGAGTCGCTGGCCGTCGTCGGCGCCTTCGTGCCCGCCACCGGCCTTCTGGTCGCGGCGGGCGGCCTGATCGCGGCCGGCGTGCTGGACCCCGTCAACGTCATCGTCGGCTGCGTCATCGGCGCGGTGATCGGCGACGCCATCTCCTACTGGGCAGGGCGTCGGCTGGGCGTGCGCTTCCTCCAGCGCCCGATGTTCAAGGCGCACCGCCGCCGCATCGCCTGGACGCGCCTGTACTGCCGTCGCTACGGCGTCATGTCGATCTTCGTGGGCCGCTTCTTCGGGCCCTTGCGCGCCTTCGTCCCGCTGACCCTGGGCATGCTCAGGATGCGTCAGCGCGCCTTCCAGTTCGGCAACGTCACATCCGGCATCGTCTGGGTGCTGGCCATGCTGGCGCCGGGCTATCTCGCCGCCCAGGGCCTGGCGAAGATGGAAGTCCTCAGCGAGGCCCACGGCCCCACCCTGCTGATCGGCGGCCTCGCCGTAACCATCCTGGTCGTGGCCGTCGTCTATCGACTGGTCAAGGCCCGCATGAGCCGCAAGTCCGCCGTCATGCGCGGGGCGCTACAGGGCCGCTGAACTCCTCTTCCGGTCGGTGCACCAACGAGACCAGCACCACCGAGATGATCATCAGCAGGAACCAGCTGCCCAGCTTGGTCAGGGACACCATTTCCCACCCGTCCGCCTGCCCCGGATACACCCAGGCCCGCCCCAGCGTGCCCAGGTTCTCGGCGAACCAGATGAACAGGGCCACCAGGAAATACCCCAGCAGCAGCGGCATCGACCGCCGCTTCCGGTCCGCCGTGAAATCGAACCATCCCCGCCCGAACAAAACGGCGGTCGCGATGAACAGCACGATACGCACGTCCGGCAGCCAGTGATGGGCGAAGAAGTTGACGTAGATCGCCGCCGCCAGCACCCAGGTCGTCCACAGCGGCGGATACCTCCGCACCCGGATATGAAAGATGCGCTGCACCCGCGCGATGTAGCTGCCGACCGCCGCATACATGAAGCCCGAGAACAGCGGCACCGCCCCGATCCGCAGCAGACTGTCCTCGGGATAGACCCACGACCCGTGCGCGGTCTTGAACAGCTCCATGATCGTCCCCGCCACATGGAACAGGAAGATCACCCGCGCCTCTTCCCAGCTTTCCAGCCGGAAGATCAGCATCGCCGCCTGGATCACCACCGCCCCGACGGCCAGAAAGTCGTAGCGCGACATCGGCGCCCCTTCTGGCCAAAGCAGAAACGTCCCCAGGATCAGGGCCAGCATCAGCCCCCCGAACAGACACGCCCACCCCTGCTTCAGCCCGAACCACAGGAACTCATAAGCGTAGCAGCGCGGCCGGGACCGGTCGGCCCACGCCTCCGCCCGCGTCATCAGACGACGGCCCCAGGCTTCGAGGGGAAGGCGGTGGGATTGAGTCATGTCTCTCGGCGATCGGACGACTCAACATCAAAGATGCACATTGACCGCCACCTAGTTGCGAACGACGTTCTCAAACGTCAATTGATGCATGATTCGATCACCCATGAGGCAGAGATGACGAGCGGAATGAGCTTGAAGGACTATGTGAAGGAGACGCTGCTTTCCATCACTGCTGGAGTTATGGAAGCTCAACAGGCCTCAGCAGCGGGCCCGCTCATCGGCCGCGCTCCCCTAGACGGCATCAACAAGTTTAGCCGCGATCAGCAGGGCAACACGGTGACCCACGTCGATTTTGACGTAGCAACCACCGTGGAAACGAGCGACGAAACCAAGTCAGCAGGAACAATCAAGGTTGTGGAGCTAGGGGGTTTCACCTCGGATGAACGAAAAGTGGAGAAATTGGGAGGCGTAAGCCGGGTCGCTTTCTCTGTTCCCCTCGCAATCCCTAAGCCTGCTGGCCAAGAACACGCTGATGCAACTTTGCGCGCAAGGGATGAGGCTGTGATGAGAGACTATGACCCCTACGGCAACCTTTAGGAGGGAGGACCGATGTCGATTCTGTCGCATTTCAATCCAGTCAAGGTCACAATTTTTGCGCCCGACGGATCAGTTCGAGCTGAACCTCTAGCGGTAATAAGTGCGAAGAAAATTCAGACTGAGGACGTCTCCATTCACGTCGAACCAGGTGACGAAATTAGGCGACCACTTCCAAATGGATCTGACGAGGCATTTTTGGTCACTGATGTCAGGTATTCAGATGGGCTTCACACGATCCCGCCTAGCTTCATAATCGAAGTTCAACGGAAAGGCGCGCTTCCGCACCGCATGCCACACTCTGTCTCAGTAACTGGTCCCAATGCGCGAGTGACGTTCGGGCACGACTCTTCCGTGAATATTTCTCACGACGGCGATGTGATCCAACAAGCAAGTGACGCTATCGCAGCGCATGTACACAATGACCAAGATCGTGTGACTCTGATGGGAGCATTGGCTGAGCTAAAAGCGGCAAAAGAGCCAGCCTCAAAGACCTCTGCTTACCAAAAGCTGATCGCTAATGCCGCCAACCACATGACAGTTCTGGCACCATTTCTCCCCGCGTTGACGCAGTTACTTTCTTAGCCACGCCAACGAGATAGCCCCTCATCCCCGCCCGCGATAGGTCGGCACGCCCTGGTCCGGCAGCCACAGCCCCTCGGGCGGCGCGCCGGTCTGCCAGAAGACGTCGATCGGGATGCCGCCGCGCGGATACCAGTATCCGCCGATCCTCAGCCATTTGGGCTCGAGCAGGTCGGCCAGCTTGCGGCCGATCGCGACGGTGCAGTCCTCGTGGAAGGCGCCGTGATTGCGGAAACTGGTCAGATACAGCTTCAGGCTCTTGGACTCGACCAGCCAGTCGCCCGGCGCATAGTCGATGACGATGTGGGCGAAGTCCGGCTGGCCCGTCACCGGGCACAGGCTGGTGAACTCCGGCGCCGTGAACCGGGCCAGATACAGCGTGTCCGCATGCGGGTTCGGCACCCGTTCCAGCACCGCCTCCTCGGGACTGGTCGGAGCGGCGGTCTGGGCGCCCAGCTGGCTGAGGTTGTCGGTATAGTGGGTCATGCCGGGCATTTAGGCGCTTGCCGCTCAGATGAAAATCCTCCCCCATCGGGGGAGGGGGACCGCGAAGCGGTGGAGGGGGCCGGCCGCGCACGCGGTCCATGACGCAAATGACCTACGCACCCAAGAATGGGCGCCGGCTCGACGGCATTCGGTTTCGTCGCCAGCACCCCATCGGTCCGTACATTCTGGACTTCTTTTGCGAGGACGCCCGCCTTGCGGTCGAGGTGGACGGCGAAAGCCATTCCCAGGCTGAGGCGGTGGAGCACGACAACCGTCGGACAGAATGGCTCAACGCACGCGGCATTTCCGTCCTCCGTATTCCGGCGCGGGATGTGCTGAGCGAAATGGCTGCTGTGGTGGACCATATTCAGCGGCAGGTGCACGATCAGCCCCCTCCACCGCTACGCGGTCCCCCTCCCCCGGCGGGGGAGGACTGAGGCCACCCAGCCATCCTAGTTCCGGACGGCTTCCCCCACTCTTTCAACGCCTTCGCGCCGACCAGCGTCGATCGACCGACCCTACGTCCGGACCGTCATATGATGGCCGGTTTTCACCCGCCGTCGCCGCCTTCCCGCTTTCACCCCGCCTCAGAACCAAGATTAGACGAATTAGACTCATTTTTTCGCGCCACCGTCTGAAGTCCCCGCGATTGCCTTCCCCCGCGACAGCCCGCTAAGCGTAGCGAAAGAAAACCAAAGGAGACGCCCGTGGCCATTCCCGCTTCGCTGCAAAAAGGTCTGATCCTGCCGATCATTTCGGCGCCGATGTTCCTGGTGTCCGGACCGGATCTGGTGGTCGAGGCCTGCAATGCGGGCGTGATCGGCACCTTCCCGTCCCTGAACCAGCGCACGACCGAGGGCTATCGCGACTGGATTCACGAGATCAAGGGCCGGCTGAAGCCCGAGGCCGCCGCCTTCGGCGTCAACCACATCGTCCACCCGACCAACCCCCGGCTGATGGCCGACATGATGGTGTCGGTCGAGGAGAAGGTGCCGCTGATCATCACCTCTCTGGGGGCCGTGCGCGACGTGGTCGACGCGGTCCACGGCTACGGCGGTCAGGTCTTCCACGACATCGCCAACATTCGTCATGCACGAAAGGCGGCCGAGGCGGGCGTCGATGGTCTGATTCTGGTCGCCAACGGCGCGGGCGGCCACGCAGGCATCATCAACCCGTTCGCCCTGGTCAATGAGGTCCGCAGCTTCTTCAAGGGCACCATCATCCTGTCGGGCGCCCTTTCGACGGGTCAGGACGTGGCGGCCGCCCTGATGCTGGGCGCCGACTTCGCCTATATGGGCACGCGCTTCATCAACACGACCGAGGCCATGGCCGCTGACGCCTACAAGCAGATGGTCATCGACAGCGGCGCGACCGACATCGTCCATACGCCCGCCGTGTCCGGAATCCCCGCCAACTTCATGAGCAAGTCGCTGATCGAGAACGGCATCGATCCGAAGACCTTGCCAGAGCACAAGCTGGACATGGGCGACGAGGCCAAGGCCTGGAAGACCGTCTGGTCCGCCGGCCAGGGTGCGGGCGCGATCCACGACGTGCTGCCGACCGCCGAACTGGTCGCGCGCCTGCGACAAGAGTTCGCTCAGGCCACGGATGAATTCGCCATCAAGGCCGGAGCGCGCTAAAGGCGGCGCCAATCCGCATCTCGCGCGTTGGAGCCGCCATGATCCGCACGACCGTCCTCGCCGCCCTTTCCGCCGCCGCGCTCGCCGTCGCCTTGCCGGCCTCCGCCCAGTCGGCGCCTGCCGCGCGCGACGCCTGGTCCTTCGAACTGGGCGCGGGCACGGACAACCGCTCCAAGGATGCGTCCAAGTCCGGCAACGACGGCTACGCCTTCGGCTCGGCGACCTGGGAAAGCGCGGACGGCCTGTTCTACATCGGCCCGGGCTTCCAGACGATTCAGGCCGGCGGCTCCAACGTCGAGGCCGAGTTCGTGGTCGGCTATCAACCCGAGGCCTTCGGCTATCGGTTCGACTTCAACGTCGCCTACAAGAACCGCCTCGACGCCGAGGCCGGCTATGATCAGGACGCCTGGGAGATCACCGGCAACGCCAGCCGCTCGATCGGCCCGGCCAGCGCGCGACTGCAGGTCCAGTATTCGCCCGACGCCGCCGGCTCGACCGACAGCTTCACCTGGGTCGAGGGCCGCCTGGGCTGGGACTTCACGCCCCAGCTGAACGGCACGGTCGCCGTCGGTCGCCGCGAACAGAACGGCGCGCCCGACTACACCGGCTGGAACGCCGGCGTGACCTACGCCCTCACCGACGCCCTGGAGCTGGACCTTCGCTACTACGATACTGACGCCCACACCTTCGGCGAACAGTATGAGGACGCCCTGGTCGCCAAGGTGGCCTACGCCTTCTGACCGGGCGTCAGCCCAGGGCCTGATCCAGATCCGCGATCAAGTCCTCGACGTTCTCGACCCCGACCGATAGCCGGATCAGGTTGTCGGTCACGCCGCCCGCCTCGCGGACCTCCTTGGGCACGCTGGCGTGGGTCATGATCGCCGGGTGGTTCACCAAGCTTTCCACCCCGCCCAGCGACTCGGCCAGGGTGAAGACCTGAACCCGCTCCAGCACGCGCTTGGTGCGCTCCAGATCGCCCTCCAGGATTACCGTCACCATCCCGCCGAACCCGCCGTGCATCTGGCGCGCGGCCAGCTCATGCTGAGGGTGAGCGATCAGGCCGGGATAGATGACCTTGGCGATCCCCGCGCGCGTCTCAAGCCAGCGCGCGATGGTCAGCGCGTTCTCGCAGTGCGCCTTCATCCGCAGCGCCAGCGTCTTCAGCCCCCGGTTGGCCAGGAAGGCGTCGAACGGCCCCATGATCCCGCCGACCGAGTTCTGCAGGAACTTGATCCGCGTCGCCAGTTCGGCGTCGGCCGTCACCAGCACGCCGCCGATGATGTCCGAATGGCCGTTCAGATATTTGGTCGCCGAGTGCATGACCACGTCCGCCCCCAGGCTCAGCGGCTGCTGGCAGAAGGGGGTGGCGAAGGTGTTGTCGACGACCAGCAGCAGCCCATGCGCCTTGGCCACCTTCGACAGGGCGGCGATGTCGGCCAGCTTCATCAACGGATTGGTCGGCGTCTCGACCCACAGCATCTTGGTCTTTGGCGTGATCGCCGCCTCCACAGCCGCGATGTCGCTCAGGTCCACATAGGCGAAGTCCAGCCCCATGGTTCGCCGACGCACCCGCTCGAACAGTCGCCACGAGCCGCCGTACAGGTCGTCGCCGGTGACGATGTGATCGCCCGCATCCAGCAACTCCAGCGCCGTCGAGGTCGCCGCCATGCCTGAGCCGAAGCCGAACCCGTGCGTGCCGCCCTCCAGGTCCGCGATACAGGCCTCGAACGCCTCGCGTGTGGGGTTCTTGCCCCGCGCATACTCATAACCCTTGTTCACGCCCGGGCTTTCCTGGGCATAGGTCGAGGTGGCGTAGATCGGGGTCATCACCGCACCCGTCGTCGGGTCGGGATGCTGGCCGGCATGGATGGCGCGGGTCGAAAAGCCCTGGCTGTTCTTCTTGTCGCTCATGGACTTACCGGTTCAGGCTGAGGTGGTTGATCAGGTCGGTGCGGGTGATCAGGCCGACGAACCGCTCGCCGTCCAGCACGATGGCCACGCGGTCGCGGTCGAAGACAGGGATCAGGGCGTCCAGAGGCTCATTGACCTGAAGCGTGTCCAGATCGCGCGTCATGGCCGAGGCCACCGGCTTGGCGAACCGTTCCTGCCGCGTGATCTCGTCAGTGTTCATGATGCGGATCAGGTCGCTTTCATCCAGGATCCCGACCAGCCGGCCGTCCTCGATGATCGGCAGTTGCGAGACGTCGGCGCCCTTCATCCGCTTGAAGGCGGTGTCCAGGGTGTCGCCCGGCCCGGCGACGACGACGTCGCCCTTCTCGTATTTGCGGTTGATCAGGTCCGACAGGTCGCCGTGCAGCTCGCGCTCGCCCAGGCCCTGATCCGCCAGCCAGGCATCGTTATAGACCTTAGACAGATATTTAGCCCCGGTGTCGCAGACGAAGGTGACGCAGGTCTTGGCTTCCGTCTGCTCGCGGCACCAGCGCAAAGCCGAGGCGATCAGCGTGCCGGACGACGAGCCAGCCAGGATGCCTTCCTTCAGAAGCAGCTCGCGCGCGGTGGCGATCGCCTCGGCGTCAGGGATCGAATAGGCCTTGTCGATCAGGCTCATGTCCGCCGTGTCGGGCACGAAGTTCTGACCGATTCCCTCGACGGTGTAGCTGCCTTCCGGCCCCGGCACGCCGTCGTTGACGATGCCGGCCAGGGTCGAGCCGACCGGATCGGCCAGGATGATCTGGGCCTTCGAGCCCACGCTCTTCAGAAACTGCGCCGTGCCGGTGATGGTGCCGCCCGAGCCGATGCCGGCGACGAATGCGTCGATGTCGCCGCCCGTCTGCTCCCAGATTTCCGGACCCGTCGTCTTCACATGGGCCTCGGCGTTGGCGGCGTTGGCGAACTGGTTGACGTAGAAGCCGCCGGGAATGCCCTGGGCCAGCCGCTCGGCCATGTCTGTGTAGTATTCCGGATGGCCATGCGGCACGTCCGAACGCGTCAGACGAACATCGGCGCCCATCGCCCTGAGATGCTGGATCTTTTCCTTGGACATCTTGTCCGGGATGACCAGAAGCACCTTATATCCTCGGGCCCGACCGACCAGCGTCAACGCCAGGCCCGTATTGCCCGCCGTCGCCTCCACGATGGTGCCGCCCTCCTTCAGGAAGCCTTCGCGCTCGGCGGCGTCCAGCATCGAGATGGCGATCCGGTCCTTGATCGAACCGCCGGGGTTCTGGGACTCCAGCTTCAGCAGCAGGCGGCACGGGCCGGTGTCGATCTTCGTCACCTCCACCATCGGCGTCTTGCCGATCAGATCCAGCGGCGACGAGACAGTCGCGCTCAGGGCGGGGGCGGTCAGGGACATCGAAAACTCCATTCGGGGCGGGCGGAAGCTGAAGCCCCGCCTTCACATGGTCAACTCACGCAAGATTTGACCCCTCAAGATTTACTCAAGGGCGCGGTTCCGCGCTACGAAAGACATAATGACCAAATCATCCAAGAGGCCGCCCGCCGGTCTCCCCGACAAAGACACCCTCGTCGCCTTCCTGCGCGAGGCCGGATCGGCCGAGAAGACCGACATCGCGCGCCATTTCGGTCTGAAGGGCGGCGACCGCCGGGCCCTGCGCGAAATGATCCGCGAACTGGAAGCCGAAGGGCGACTGGGCAAACGCGGTCGCAAGGGCTTTTCCGAAGCCGGCGCCCTGCCCCCCGTCGGCGTCGCCGATGTGATCGAACGCGACGGCGACGGCGAACTGTATGTGCGCCTGGTCGAGGCCAGCCCCGACGCCCCGCGCGCCCTTCTGATGCCCGACAAGTCCAAGTCCGCCCCTGGCCTGGGCGATCGCGTGCTCGTGAAGTTCCAGCGCGGCGCCGAGGGTTGGGAAGCCCGCCTGATCAAGAAGCTGGACGTGGGGACCAACCGCGTCCTGGGCGTCATCCGCAAGTCGGCGCGCGAAACCCGCGTCGAGCCGGTCGATCGCCGCTCCAAGGACGTGCTGCTGGTGCCCCAGGCCCAATCCGGAGACCTGCGTGACGGCGACCTGGTTCTGGCCGCCATTGAGAAAGGCGACCACCGCTACGGTCCCAAGCGCGGCAAGATCCTGGAGCATATCGGCAAAGAGGATGATCCCCGCGCCGCCTCCCTGATCGCCATCCACGCCCACGGCGTCCCGACGGGCTTCTCCGAAGCGGTCGAACGCGAGGCCGAGGATCAGGCCCTGCCGACACTGAAGGGCCGCGAGGACCTGCGCGAGATTCCCTTCATCACCATCGACCCCGCCGATGCGCGCGACCACGACGACGCCGTCTATGCGGCGCGCGACGAGGATCCGAAAAATGAGGGCGGGTGGATCGTCTGGGTCGCCATCGCCGACGTCGCCGCCTACGTCCGCCCCGGCAGCCAACTGGACCGCGAGGCGCGCGACAAGGGCAACTCGACCTATTTCCCCGATCGCGTCGAGCCGATGCTGCCGGAGGTGCTATCGAACGGCCTGTGTAGCCTGAAGGAGGGCGAGAACCGCGCCTGTCTGGCCGTGCGGATGGTCTTCGACAAGGACGGCCGCAAGACCGGCCACAGGTTCGTGCGCGGTTTGATGCGGTCGCACGCCAAGCTCAGCTACGAGCAGGCGCAGGCCGCCATTGATGGGCAAACTGACGACACGACCGGCCCGATCATGGACGCGATCCTCTATCCGCTGTGGAACGCCTACCACGCCATGCTGAAGGGCCGGCTGAAGCGCAGCCCGCTGCAGATCGAATCGGCCGAACGCCGCATCCGCATGGCTCCGGATGGGGGCATTGCCTCCATCGAAAAGCGGGCCTCGCTGGAGGCGCATCGGCTGATCGAAGAGATGATGATCCAGGCCAACGTCTGCGCCGCTGAAACGCTGGAGCAGAAGAAGACGCCGCTGATCTATCGCGTGCATGACGCGCCCAGTCAGGAAAAGATCTTCAACTTGGCGGACTTCCTATCGACCATCGGCAAGCCTTGGAACAAGGGCGAGCCGGGTACGACCAAGCGGTTCAACAAGCTGCTGGACGAGACGCGCGACACCGAACACGCCGATGTCGTCAACGAGGTTGTCCTGCGCAGCCAGATGCAGGCGATCTACTCCCCCGAGAACATCGGCCACTTCGGCCTGAACCTGGATCGCTACGCCCACTTCACCTCGCCGATCCGGCGTTACTCCGACCTGATCGTCCACCGCGGACTGATCCGGGCGCTGAATCTGGGCAAGGACGGACTGACGGATCGCGAGATCGCCGAACTGCCGGCCATCGCCGAGGGCGTGACCATGACCGAGCGCCGGTCGATGGCCGCCGAGCGTGATGCGATGGACCGCTACATCGCCGCCTATCTGGAAGAGCACGTCGGCGCGACCTTCGTCGGGCGGATCACCGGCGTGACGCGGTTCGGCCTGTTCATTCGTCTGGAAGACACGGGCGCGGACGGCCTGGTGCCTGTCTCGACGCTCGGCAGCGAATATTTCACCCACGACGACCGCGCCCACGCCCTGGTCGGCGAACGCACCGGCAAACGGTTCACCCTGGGCCGCATGGTCGAGGTCAAGCTGCGCGAAGCCACGCCCGTCACTGGCGGCCTGGTGTTCGAAATGCTCAGCGAGCCCGAACCCCGCGATCCCAACGCCCCGGCTCCACGATACGGCATGCGCGGAAGAGGCGGCGACGGCCCGCCCATGCGTGGCAAAAACCGTCCCGGCGGCCCCAAGCCCCGCAACGGCTCCAAACCCTCCGGCGGCCTGAAGGGCGTGAGGAAGGGCAAGCGCAAGTGACCCCTTTCGACGCCGCTCAGGATCTGGCCGACGCACCGCGTGTCGGCGGGGCGCAGCGGCCGAAGGATGCGGCGACGCTGATCCTGACGCGCGGCGGCGATCGGCCCGAGGTGCTGATGGGGCGGCGCGCGCCGGGCCATGTGTTCATGGCGTCGAAATGGGTGTTTCCGGGCGGGCGGATCGATCGCAGCGACTTCACCGCGGCCGCGACGGGTGAGTTGTCGGGAGAGGTTGCGCGCCGACTGGAAGGCGAACTGCCAACTCGGCGTGCGCGGGCTCTGGCCATGACGGCGGTGCGCGAGACGTTCGAGGAGACAGGGCTGATTCTGGGGCGGCCCGCGCCCCGCGCCTCCGTCGCCGGTCCGTGGCGTGAGTATCGCCAAGCGGGCGCCCTGCCCGATCTGTCGGTCCTGTCCTATATCGCCCGCGCCATTACGCCGCCCGGCCGGACCCGGCGGTTCGACGCCCGCTTTTTCATGGCCCCGGCCGAGGCCCTGCTGAGCCCGGAGCCGACCGCAGGGTCGGGCGAACTGGACGAGATCGCCTGGCTGCCGCTGGACGAGGCGCGCGCGCTGGACCTGCCGGCCATCACACGGTTCGTGCTGGGGGAGTTGGCCGAGCGGTTGGAACACCCGAACCGCCCCCTGCCCTTCGTGCGGATGGTGCGGGGTCGGCATACTGTGGAACACAGGGACTGACATGGCCGGTACGACAATCACCCTGCGCCTGACGATCGCCGACCCCGTCGCGGGCGTCGCCTACAGCGTTCAGGACAAGGCGAACATGCCGGTCGAGCCGCGCATCGCCGCCAAAGATCCGATCAGCTTCGACGCGCCCGTCACCCTGTCCGAGGATGGTCGCCTGACCGGCCCCTTCGTGCGGCGCGAGGGCGCGACGCGACGGTTCGTCTATATCGCGATCGGCACGTCGGCCGGCCAGCACGCCAGCGAATGGAGCCGACGCGCCAAGATCGACGTTCACGATATTCCCGCCGATCTACTGGCCCAGGCGCGCCAGGGCGAGGTGCTGGAAGTCGTCTTGCCCGGCCGAGCCAAGGACGGCGGCCCCGCCTGCGCGACCGTGCGACCGATCAGAGCCTGGCGCGCCATCTGACCCTAGTCGGCGATCGGCTTGGTCAGGTCGAACTCCACGCGGAAATGCCGGTTGGGACGACGCAGTTCGTAGGCGAACACGCGGTCGGGATGAACCTCCATCGCCCAGACATTGGTGGTCGAGACCGCAGCGTCGTTTTCGTTGAACAGGGCGATCGATTCGGCGTCGACCGGGAACTCCTGACGCTCGGCCGTCCCGGCGTTGACCGTATCGCCGCCATACCAATGCAGCATGTCGATCGTGCCGTCCGTATGTCGGTGATCGTGCTTCAGCCGAAGACCCGCGTCGGTCTTGGTCACCACCCAGGTGCGCGAACGATCCGACCCCACGGCGAAGGGAATGCGCACCTCGTCCGGCGAACAGTCGCGCACATGCATGACCAGCCGCTCGCTGGCGAACCTGGCGTCGGCGGCGTCGGTGGTGATGACACGGCCTTCGAATCGTTGCCCGCACAGGGCGTTCAACCGCGCCAGGAAATCGTCCTGGGACTGAGCCGGATCGGCCGTTGCGACGCCCACGCGTGACAAGGACGTCAGGGCCGCGGTGGCGAGCAGGGATGCGATTTTCATGCGGTCAAACTATATGTGCGTTCCGCCTCATCAACGTGGCATCGCGCCCGTTGACTTTGGGGCGATCCTGAGTATGTTCCGCGCCTCTTATTTTAAGCGGCTTTCGCCGTCGCAGAGGTAATTCCGATGGCCAAACCGGCTTCCATCAAGATCCGCCTGAACTCCACGGCCGACACCGGCTTCTTCTATGTCACCAAGAAGAACGCCCGCACCATGACCGAGAAAATGGTCGTCAAGAAGTACGACCCGGTCGTGCGCAAACACGTCGAGTTCAAGGAAGGCAAGATCAAGTAAGGCCTTGATCCGCTGAGAATTGAAAACGCCCGGCTGGTCTCCAGCCGGGCGTTTTTCGTTGTGTCGAAGGGGGTTTACGCCGCCTTGGCGATGACCCGGTTGCGGCCGGCGGCCTTGGCCTCATAGACTCCTTCGTCGGCGCGCTTCAGCAGGCCTTCAGGGGTATCGCCGTCTCCGGTCGTGGCGGCCACGCCGATCGAGATGGTGATGGTGATCTGTTCCTTGCCGCCCATCACGCGGAACGGCGCGGAGGCGACGTCTCGGCGAATCCGTTCGGCGACGCGGCCGGCGTCTTCCAGGCTGGCGCCCGGCATGACCACCACGAACTCCTCGCCCCCCATGCGGCACGGCAGGTCCACGGCCCGGACATTGGTGGCCAGGCGCACGGCGAACTCCACCAGCACCTCGTCGCCAGCGTCGTGGCCGAAACTGTCGTTGACCGACTTGAAGTGGTCGATGTCCAGAACCAGCACAGCCACCTGGGCCCCGCCCTGGGCCGCACGGCCCACCAGCGCCTGCAACTGGCCGGTCATGTAGCGCCGATTGTGCAGGCCGGTCAGGGCGTCGGTGACGGCCATTTCCATGCTGCTGTCCAGCTTTTGGCGCAGGAAGTCGGTGTAGCGTTTGCGCCGGATCTGGGTGCGAACCCGCGCCGACAGTTCTTCGGTATCGACGGGGCGCGGCAGGATGTCGGCGGCGCCCAGTTCCAGCGCCTTGATCATGCGCGGCCGTTCGGTCGGCTCCACGATCGCCAGGATCGGCGCGCGGCGCGCATCGCCCGACTTGGCCTGGGCGACGATCCGAAGGCCGTCAAAGCTGGCGGCGGCGACATTGACGATGATCAGGTCCAGCGCGCCCTTGGCCGCGACCAGCGCCGCTTCGGGATCGGTTTCGATGGTGACGCGATGTTCGCCGCCCAGTTCCTGGGCGATCTTCTCGGCCTGACGCTGGTCGTCGTCGACGATCAGAACGCGCCCGCCCTCGCTGCGCAGTCGCGCGGCATTGTCCGAATCGACGCCCAGGCGACGGCCGCTTTCCTCGCGCTCGCGCAGCTCGTCCATGACATGCTTCAGCCGCGTCAGCGACTTGACCCGTGCGAACAGGATGACGTCGTCGATGGGCTTGGTCAGGAAGTCGTCGGCGCCGGCCTCAAGCCCCTTGATCCGATCCTCGCGCCCGTCCAGCGCCGTGACCAGCACGACGGGAATATGGCGCGTCTCGGCCTGGGCCTTCAGCCGTCGGCAGGTCTCAAACCCGTCCATGCCGGGCATCATGACGTCGAGCAGGATCAGGTCCGGCTGGTGCTCGGCGGCGATGGCCAGGGCCGACAGGCCGTCGTTGCAGGTCAGCACATCGTAATATTCGATGGTCAGCTTGGCTTCGAGCAGGCGGACGTTCACGTCCACATCGTCGACGACGAGGATACGGGCGCTCATCCGAGGTGCTGCCGGATGGTTTCGAGGAAATGCATGACCGAGATCGGCTTAGAGATATAGGCCTCGCAGCCGCCCTGACGGATCCTCTCCTCATCGCCCTTCATCGCGAAGGCGGTGACGGCGATGACGGGGATGTGGTTCAGTTCCTCGTCGTCCTTCAGCCATTTGGTGACTTCCAGGCCCGAGATTTCGGGCAACTGGATATCCATCAGGATCAGGTCGGGATGATGGGCGCGCGCCAGGGCGAGCGCCTGCAAACCCTCGCGGGTCTGCAGGGTCTCATAGCCCTGGGAATCGAGCAGATCATGAAAAAGCTTCATGTTCAGCTCGTTATCCTCGACGATGAGGACTTTCTTGGACATCATCACCTGACCTGCGCGCCCCTCGAACGCGGGACGCCTCGTTGGTCGCATTCGTAGGCGCCCAGTCTTAAGTTGGGGTGAAGCCAACCTTACGGAGACCTTAAGCGTGGCCATCAAGGCCATCTGTCGCGACTGCCTTTGGACCAGCGGAGATCCCGCCGGGCCTCGCGAGAACCGCTGTCCGGCGTGCGGATCGCGGCGCGTGGTCGCAGACGCCGAACTGGACCAGTTGTCGATCGCCCACATGGACTGCGACGCCTTCTACGCCTCGGTGGAGAAGCGCGACCGGCCCGAACTGCGCGACAAGCCGGTGATCGTCGGCGGCGGAAAGCGCGGCGTGGTCTCCACCGCCTGCTATGTCGCGCGTCAATATGGCGTCGGCTCAGCCATGCCGATGTTCAAGGCGTTGAAGGCCTGTCCCGAGGCCGTGGTGATCCGGCCGGACTTCACCAAATACGTCTTCGAATCGCAGCGCATTCTGGGGGCGTTGGGGTGCCTGACGCCCTTGATCCAGCCGTTGTCGCTGGATGAAGCCTGGGTCGATCTGTCGGGCACAGAGCGGCTGAACGGCGGTCCGCCGGCGTTGCAGCTGATCCGCTTTCAGAAACAGATCGAGGACGAGACCGGCCTGACCGTTTCCATCGGCCTGGCGCCCAACCGCTTTCTGGCGAAGATGGCGTCGGAGATGGACAAGCCGCGCGGCTTCTCCGTGGTCGGGGCCGCCAATGCCCAGGCCCTGTTGGCGCCGCGCCCCGTCACCGCCCTGCCCGGCGTCGGGCCGGTGTTCGGCAAGGCGTTGCGCAGCGACGGCTATTCGACCATTGGCGATCTGGCGCAGGCGGACGTGCGCGAGCTGGTCAAACGCTACGGCGAATCCGGTCTGCGCCTCCACGATCTGGCCCACGCCCGCGACGCGCGCGCCGTGAACCCCGAGCGCGATCGCAAAGGGATGAGCGCCGAAACCACCTTCAACGAAGACCTGACGTCGGCCGAAGCGCTGGAGGCCGAGCTGTGGCCCCTGTGCGAGAAGCTGGCGTCCAAAGCCCGGCGCGACGGCGTCGCCAGCCGGGTGCTGGTGCTCAAGCTGCGCCGCACCGACTTCAAGATCGTGACCCGCCGCGTCACCCTGCCCGACCCGGTGCAGACCGCGCGCGCCCTGTTCGCCGCGGGGCGCGATCTGCTGAAGCCCGAGCTGGGCCGCCCCTATCGCCTGATCGGCATCGGCATGGCGGATGTGCAGGACGCCGAGGACGCGCCCGCCGGCCTTTTCCAGACCACCGAGACGCGCGCCTTGAAGACAGAGCGCGCCATCGACGTGCTGCGCGAAAAATTCGGCAAGGACGCGGTGGTGGCGGGCCGCGCGCTGAAGCCGTAGGACAAGACATGGATCTCGCCAAACGCGCTTATGACCATGGCTTTCGCCTGGACCCGATCGTCCGCAGCCTGCTGGACACGGACTTCTACAAGCTGCTGATGCTGCAGATGATCTGGCGCGAGCATCGCGACGTGCCGGTCGTCTTCCAGGTCATCAACCGCACCAAGACCGTGCGTCTGGCCGACGAGATCGATATCGACGCCCTGCGTGAGCAGCTTGATCACGCCCGCACCCTGCGGTTCACGAACAAGGAATTGGTCTGGCTGGCGGGCAACAGCTTCTATGGCGTGAAGCAGATCTTCTCGCCCGACTTCATCGCCTGGCTGACCGATTATCGTCTGCCCAACTACGATCTGTCAGTTCAGGACGGGCAGTATGTGCTGACCTTCTCGGGCGCTTGGGCCGAGGTGACGCTGTGGGAAATCCCGGCGCTGGCGATACTGAACGAGCTGCGCTGCCGGGTCGGGATGCGGCGGCTGGGCCGGTTCGAACTGGACATTCTGTATTCGCGCGCCAAGACGCGGCTTTGGTCCAAGGTCGAGCGACTTCGCGCTCTGCCCGACCTCGCCCTGTCCGACTTCGGCACCCGGCGGCGGCACGGCTTCCTGTGGCAGCGCTGGTGCATTCAGGCGTTGAAGGAGGGGCTGGGCAAATCCTTCATCGGCACGTCCAACGTCCTGCACGCCATGGAGAACGACCTGGAAGCCATCGGCACCAACGGCCACGAACTGCCGATGGTTCTGGCGGCCCTGGCGCCGCACGACGCGGCGCTGGCCCAGGTTCCCTATGCGGTGCTGGACGAATGGCGTCGGCATTATGCGGGCAATCTGCTGATCGTCCTACCCGACGCCTTCGGCACCGAGGCGTTCTTGGAGCAGGCGCCCGATTGGGTCGCGGACTGGACCGGGTTCCGGCCCGACTCGGCCCCGCCCATCCCGGCCGGCGACCGCCTGATCGACTGGTGGCGCGCGCATGGGCGCGACCCGAAAGAAAAGCTGCTGATCTTCTCGGACGGGATGGACATCGACGGGATCGAGGCGACCCACGCCCATTTCCACGGTCGCGCCCGGCTCAGCTTTGGCTGGGGCACCAATCTAACCAACGATTTCCGCGACTGTTCGCCCGCCTTCGCGCCTGAGTTGGAGCCGATCTCTCTGGTCTGCAAGGTGGTGGAGGCCGGCGGTCGCCCCGCCGTCAAACTGTCGGACAATCCGGCGAAAGCCGTCGGCGATCCCGCCGAGATCGAACGCTATCGCCGCGTCTTCGGCGTGCGCGGTCTGACCACCCAACCCGTCATGGTCTGAAACTCGGCCTTAAGCCCGTCGTGCGAAAAGGCGGGCATGAGCGCCTTTCTCGACAAGATGCGTCGCCGCGCCGGCCGCTATCTCGATGTCCGTCCTGCCGACGTGCGGCCCGCGCGCGGCGTCCTCAGCCTGTCGTTCGATGACATCCCGGCATCGGCTTGGACCGAGGCCGGACCGATCCTTGCTCAGCACGGGATCAAGGCGACCTACTATGTCTGCGGCGGACTGTCGGGCGGTCGCAATCTGGACCTGCCCCAGTTTGAGGTGGAGCACCTGCAAGCCCTGCATGAGGCCGGGCACGAAGTCGGTTGCCACACCTATGAGCACGTCTCGACCCTGACCCTGTCGCCGGCCGAACTGGACGCCAGCCTTGCCCGCAACGCGGCCTGGGTCGCCGAACGGCTGGACGGATACGAAATGCAAACCTTCGCCTATCCGTTCGGCGACTGCGCCCTGGGGTCCAAGCCGGTGATCGACCGCCGCTTCCTGTGCGGGCGCGGCGTCCGCGACGGGATCAACGCCGGGCGTTCGGATCGCAATCTGCTGCAAGCCATCGGCCTGGAGAGCCGTCGGCTGACCGGCTACGACCTGGAGGCGCTAGTTTCGGAGACAGCGGTCTCAAACGGCTGGCTGATCGCCTACGGCCACGACGTCAGCGACGCGCCGACGCCATATGGTTGCCGCCCGGAGGATATCGATCGGTTGATCCGATTGGCGAAGGCGGCCGACCTGGACATTCAGCCGGTCGCGGCGGCGTGGCGGATGGCGACAGCCTGAGAGATCAGGCGGCCTTGCGCCGGTCCGCCCAAGCGATCAGCTCCTTGCGAGGCCAGATCATCAACCAAGACCGGGCGGTGTATTCGCCGCTGTCGATCAGCGCCTTCCTCGACGCCGAGGCCGTGCCGGCTCGCTCGGTGTGGATCTCGCCCGGTCCTTGGTGGACCATGAAGGCCCCGCCCTTCAGGGGGTTCAGGCGCAGGTGCGCCAGACGGGGGCTGATTTCGGTCAGGGGCGGATCATAGAACCAGCTGGAGCCGATCATGCCGGCCAGATCGGGCCGTGCGCGGCACAGCTCGGCCGCCGTGGCCCAGGCCTCGTTCCAGCCGTCCTCGTTGAAGCCGCGCAACCAGCGGCTCTCGGTGTGAACCTCCAGCCAGGGCTCGCGCTTGGCGCCCGCCGCCAGATAACGGAACAGCGGTTTGACGCCCCAGCCGTCGCGGACGTGTTTGACGATCTGGCCCGGCCCGACCGGCGACGACAGGTCTATGACCTGGCTTTTCGCGCCCGGCACGCTGAGCGCCAGGGTGAAGCGCACGTCCTTCGACCAATGGTCGAAAACATAGTCGCCCTCGGCCTTGTCCAGAAACGCCGCCAGTTGTTCGATCCAGTAGGGATAGAGAGCCATGACCTCGGCCGGCAGGTTCATGGCGGCTGCACGGTCGGGCAGTTGCAGCGCCCAGGCGGCGACAAGGCCGCGACGCACATCGTCGGAGGCATCGGCGCCCAACAGCGCATCCACCGCCTTGGCCGGCATTTCGAAGTCCCAATGCGGCGCGGCCTCGGCGGCCTTTTGCGCGGCGGGGACTACGGCGGCGTCCACGCGCGCGCGGTCGCCGGCAGACAACCGCGCCAGCACGGCATGGAAGGCGGCGACGTCGGGGGTCAGGTGCATATCCATGATCGCACCATGACACGGCGCGGTTGGCGAACCTTTAAAGCGCGCCGAACGGGTGACGCCGCCCTTGCCCCGCGCTAAACCGCGCCCAGATAAACAGGAGCCCCCATGAGCATCGAAGCCCGCATCGCCGAACTCGGCCTCACCCTGCCGGAACCCGCCAAGCCGGTGGCCAGCTATGTCTCCTATGTCCGCTCGGGCAATCAGGTCACTATCTCGGGCCAGCTGTCGAACGACGCAAACGGCGGGATCAAGGGCACGGTCGGCGTGGACGTGACGCCGGAGCAGGCGCTGGAAGCCGCGCGTCTGTGCGGTCTGAACCTGATCGCCCAGATCAAGGCGGCCTGCGATGGCGATCTGGACCGGGTGGTCCGCCTCGTCAAACTGGGCGGCTTCGTTCAGGCCGGCCCCGACTTCACCGCCATTCCCGCCGTGATCAACGGCTGCTCGGACATGATGGTCGAGGTCTTCGGCGACGCAGGCAAGCATGCCCGCTCGGCCGTCGGCGTGTACAAGCTGCCGCTCGGCTTCGCCGTCGAGATCGATGCGATCGTGGAGATCCGCTGATCTTTCAGATCTCGGTTCACGAAGGGATCGCCGACATAGGCCAAGAGGCCTGGGACGCGTGCGCGCTGCCCACCGGCGATCCCTTCGTTTCCTACGACTTCCTGCACGCGTGCGAGGCCTCGGGCAGCGCCGCGCCGCGCCAGGGCTGGGCCCCACGCCACTTGGCCTTGAGGGGTGAAGACAACGCGGTGCTGGGCGTCATGCCCCTTTATCTGAAGGGCAACAGCCAAGGCGAATACGTCTTCGACCACAGCTGGGCCGACGCCTATGAGCGGGCCGGCGGTCGCTATTATCCCAAGCTGCTGGGCGCCGTGCCCTTCACCCCCGCGACCGGCCCGCGCTTCCTGAACCATCCCGAGACCGATGCCGCGACGGTGCGTCAGGCGCTGATCCAGGGGGCGGTGACCCTTGTCGAGCGGCTGGGCGTCTCCTCCCTGCACGTCAACTTCCCGACCGAAGCCGACTGGTCAGCCATGACAGAGGCGGATCTGCTGCCACGCCAGGACATCCAGTTCATCTGGCGCAATAACGGCTATCGGACATTCGACGACTTTCTGGCCGCCCTGTCGGCCAACCGCCGCAAGACCATCAAGCGCGAGCGTCGCGACGCCCAGGCCGATCTGGATATTCGTGTCCTCACCGGCGCCACCATCGCTGAGGCCCATTGGGACGCCTTCTTCGCTTTCTACATGGACACCGGCTCACGCAAGTGGGGCCGGCCGTATCTGACGCGCGACTTCTTCAGTCGCATCGGCGCGACCATGGCCGATCGGATCGCCCTGGTCATGGCGTTTCGGGACGAGACGCCCATCGCCGGTGCTCTGAACTTCATTGGCCGAGACGCGCTTTACGGCCGTCAGTGGGGCACGCTGGAAGACGTGCCGTTCCTGCATTTCGAGCTTTGCTACTATCAGGCTATCGAATTCGCCATTTCGCGTGGCCTATCCCGCGTCGAAGCCGGGGCCCAGGGCGACCACAAGATCGCGCGCGGCTACCTGCCCTCCCCCGTCTATTCCGCCCATTTTATCGCCGACCCCGCCCTGCGCGATCCCGTCGCCCGCTATCTGGACGGCGAACGCCCGGCCGTCGCGGCGGAGATGCGGGCGATGACCGAAGAACTGTCGCCCTACAAGCAGGCATAGAAAAAGGCCCGGCTGCCGCCAGCCGGGCCGTTCGCCATCACCTTTTCGAGGATCAGGCCGTCTCTTCTTCCTCGGCTTTCGCGGGCGCGCTGGCGCTCGTGATGTCGAAGTCGATCTTGCCGTCCTTCAGCTGGACCCTGACGTGTCCGCCGCGCGTCAGGCGGCCGAACAGGATGTCGTCGGCCAGCGGCTTCTTGATCGAGTCCTGGATGACCCGCGCCAGGGGACGCGCGCCATACAGTTCGTCGAAGCCGTTCTTGGCCAGCCAGTCTGCGGCTTCGTCGGTCAGTTCGATGGTGATGTTGCGGTCCGCCAGCTGGGCTTCCAGCTGAAGAATGAACTTGGTCACCACCGAGCGGATCGTGTCGGCCTGCAGCGGCTTGAAGGCCACGATGGCGTCCAGGCGATTGCGGAACTCCGGCGCGAACAGGCGCTGGATGGCCTTGTCATCCTCGCCCTCGACCTTGCCCCGGCCAAAGCCGATGGAGGCGCGGGCGTTGTCGGCGGCGCCGGCGTTTGTGGTCATGATAAGGATGACGTTCCTAAAATCGACCTTCTTGCCGACCGCATCGGTCAACATGCCGTTGTCCATCACCTGCAGCAGGATGTTGTAGACATCCGGGTGCGCCTTCTCGATCTCGTCCAGCAGCACGACAGCGTGCGGATGCTGATCGACGGCGTCGGTCAGAAGCCCGCCCTGGTCATGGCCGACATAGCCGGGAGGCGCGCCGATCAGACGGCTGACCGTGTGGCGCTCCATATATTCCGACATGTCGAAGCGTTGCATCTCGATGCCCAGGGTCGCGGCGAGTTGCTTGGCGACCTCGGTCTTGCCGACGCCGGTGGGGCCGCTGAACAGGAAGCTGCCAATCGGCTTGTTCGGATCGCGAAGACCCGCCCGCGCCAGCTTCATGGCCGCCGACACCTGTTCGATGGCTTGTTCCTGACCGAAGACCGCACGCTTCAGGTCGGTTTCCAGCTCGCGCAGGCTTTCCGTGTCTGACTTGGACACCGACTTGGCCGGGATACGGGCCATCTTGGCGATGACGGCCTCGACCTCCTTCTGACCAATGACCTTCTTCCTCTTGGATTCGGTCAGCAGCATCTGCGACGCCCCGGCCTCGTCGATCACGTCGATCGCCTTGTCCGGCAGTTTGCGGTCGGTCATGTAGCGCGCCGACAGCTCCACCGCCGTGCGCACGGCGCTGTCGGTGTAGCGGACCTTATGGTGCTGCTCGTAGTAGGTCTTCAGACCCTTTAAGATTTTCACCGTATCCTCGACCGTCGGCTCGTTGACGTCGATCTTCTGGAAGCGACGCACCAGGGCGCGGTCCTTCTCGAAGTGCTGGCGATATTCCTTGTAGGTCGTCGATCCCATGCAGCGCAGCGTGCCGGACGCCAGGGCCGGTTTCAGCAGGTTCGAGGCATCCATCGCCCCGCCCGAGGTCGCGCCCGCGCCGATCACCGTGTGGATCTCGTCGATGAAGAGCACGGCGTTGTCGTGGTTCTCCAACTCCTTGACCACCTGCTTCAAGCGTTCCTCGAAGTCGCCGCGATAGCGGGTGCCGGCCAGCAATGCCCCCATATCGAGCGAATAGATGGTGGCGTCCTTCAGGACGTCGGGCACTTCGCCGTTGACGATCTTGCGGGCCAGACCTTCGGCGATAGCGGTCTTGCCGACGCCGGGATCGCCCACCAGAAGCGGGTTGTTCTTGGTCCGACGGCACAGGATCTGGATCGAGCGATCCACCTCGGCCTGACGACCGATCAGCGGATCGACCTTGCCCTGGCGCGACTTCTCGTTGAGGTCGACGCAATAGGCTTCCAGCGCCTCGCCGCCCTGTTTGACGGCGGACGCATCCTCGGCCTCTTCGGGCGAAGCGCCCTTGGCCGGACGCGCCTCATTGGCGCCCGCCTTCTTGGCGATGCCGTGGGCGATGAAGTTGACCGCGTCATAGCGCGTCATGTCCTGCTCTTGCAGGAAATAGGCGGCGTGGCTCTCGCGCTCGGAGAAGATGGCGACCAGGACGTTGGCGCCGGACACTTCCTCACGGCCTGACGACTGGACGTGGATCACCGCGCGCTGGATCACGCGCTGGAAGCCGGCGGTCGGCTTGGCGTCCTCGCCGTCGCTGGTGGCCAGGGCGGCCAAGTCGTTGTCGACATAGAGGGTCAGCGCCGCTTTCAACGCCGACAGATCGACGTTGCAGGCCTGCATGACGCCGGTCGCGTCGGGATCGTCGATCAGCGCGAGCAGCAGGTGCTCAAGCGTCGCATACTCGTGCCTGCGCGCATTGGCGTATCCCACCGCGCGGTGCAGGGTTTCTTCGAGAGGACGGGAAAATGAAGGCATAGGGAGGCTCCTCTCAGTCCTTTTCCATCGTGCATTGCAGAGGGTGCTGGTGGCGGCGCGCCGTCTCGATGACCTGCGCGACCTTGGTCTCGGCGACCTCGTAGGTGAAGACGCCGCAGACGCCGACGCCATGCTGATGCACATGCAGCATGATGCGGGTGGCCTCTTCCCGGCTCTTCTGGAAGAACCGCTCCAGCACATAGACGACGAATTCCATCGGCGAATAATCGTCGTTCAGAATCAGCACTCGATAGAGCGAGGGCTTTTGCAGCTTCGGCTTTGTTTCGGTGACGACGGCGGTTCCTTGACCGCCGCCGGTCTCACCGGGCCTTTGTATGGGCATTCGTGTTCCGTAATCGGGGAGTCGTCTTGGCTCTCAGATAGGGAATGATGGCCTGAATTGAAGCGGCGTCCAGTCACGGCTTTCGTGAAGGGCGTCTGACAAAGATTTCACGTGATCCAAGGCGGTCAACGGCTCAGGTTGAGAGCCTCAGTTGAACAGCTCCCGATCGCCATGCCCGCCGCCCTCGTCGCCGCCCTTTCGCTCGCCGCCTTCGCCCAGCCTACGCCGCTGGAAACCGCCGTCATGGCGGCCGACGCCAAACTGTTCGCTGTCTTCTTCGAAGGCTGCGATCCCGCCGGACTTCGGGCCATGCTGACCGATGATTTTGAGTTTTTCGACGACCGCGGCGGACGCGTGGCTACTGACGCCGACGGCTTTGTCGCGCAATACGCCGTGCGCTGTCAGCACCGTAGCGCGCCGGACGCTTGGCGCACCCGGCGCGAGGCTCTGCGGGACGGTCTGGCCGTCTATCCCATCAACAACTACGGCGCGGTCGAAACAGGCGAACACGTCTTCTACGAGCGACAGGGCGATGGCCCCGAACGGCGCGTCGGTCGCGCCCGCTTCACGCAGATGTGGAAACAGGAGGGAACCGAGTGGAAGCTGGCGCGAGTCTTCAGCTACGACCATTCCGCCCTGCCCTGACAGCAAAAAGGCCCCGGAGCGAACCCCGGGGCCTTCTCGATTCTTCGGGCGGTTCGCGGGATTAGCGAGAGGCCTGGAAGGTTTCGACCGAGGCGGTGACGCGCTCGTTGATCGGCTTGATGCTGTCCTTGACCGTGGCGGTGACGATCTCGTTCGTCTTGGTCAGCTCGGCGACATAGCGCTCCATCGATTTCTTGGCCCAGGCGGTCTGGAGCTCGAAGAACTCCTGCACCGAACGGGCGGTCGACAGTTCCTTGGACGCGGCGACGCCGTCTTCCCACGAGGTCTTGGCGAAGCCCAGCGCCTGTTGCGACAGGGCCTCGGCGCCCCTCTGAGCGACGGTGACCGACTCGACCATGGCTTCCAGGGTTTTCTTGCTGTGCGCGTTCAGCTCGGCCATCGAGGCCGTCGACTTGTCGATGCCTTCACGGAAGGCCTGCGTACCGGCAGCCTGCATGGTTTCGGCTTGCGCCTTGACCTTGGCTGCGGCCGAAGTCGCAGCGGCGGTGGCCTGGTCGGCGGTTTTCTTCACGGTTTCGGCGGTGTCGGCCATGATCGTCTCTCCGGTAGAAGGCCCTTGGGGACGGGCCTGAGGGCGGAAATAATGACGCGAGAGGATTTCGCAGACCCACAATATGCTGCAAGTGCGAAGGTTTTTCAAGCATTTTGTGCAATGCACAATATTATCGACGATAACCTTGATCGGCCGGTCAAATTTGCGTTGATGCGCGGTTAACCACCACGAAACCCGCGCTTCCTATGCTAGCTGTTTGTTCGTGACGGCCGGGGGGCCTGTCGCACCCTGCTCACCGAGGGGTTGTCCCGCCCATGATCGCTTTTCTCCGCCGTGGCCTGTTCGCCGTCCTCGCGCTTTCGCTGGTTCTGGGCGCGAACGTCAGGCCGATCGAGGCCCAGACCGCCTACTCGGCCCAGGAGAACAGCCGCTACGCCGCCATCGTGATCGACGCCGCCACGGGCGAGGTTCTGTTCGCGCGGAACGCCGACAGCCGCCGCTATCCAGCGTCGCTGACCAAGATGATGACGCTGTATCTGACGTTCGAGGCGCTGTCTCAAGGCAAGGCCAATGTGAACGACGTGCTGACGATCTCGCCGCGCGCCGCGTCCCAGCCGCCGTCAAAACTGGGCCTGGCCGCCGGTCAGACCATCACCCTGGACAACGCCATGCGCGCCACCGCCGTGCGATCCGCAAACGACATGGCCCTGGCTATCGGCGAGCACATCGGCGGATCGGAAGCCCGCTTCACCAACATGATGACGCAAAAGGCCGCGCAGTTGGGCATGACCCAGACCCGCTACTACACCGCAAACGGCCTGCCGGACGCACGTCAGGTGACCTCCGCGCGCGACCAGGCCATTCTGGCGCGCGCGATCATGCGTGATTTTCCGCAGTACTACAGCTACTTCGGCCTTCACGACTGGGCCTACAACGGTCGCAACTATCGCAACACCAACGGCCTTCTGCCGACCGGGCGCGGCTATGACGGGATGAAGACCGGCTACACCAACGCCTCGGGCTACAACCTCGCCGCCTCGGCCGTGCGCGACGGGCGACGCCTGATCACCATCGTCCTGGGCGGCCGTTCGACCGCCAGCCGCAACGCCCACGTCGCCGAACTGATGGACACCGGGTTCGAGGTCGAGCGCCGCCGCGCCCAGGGCGAGCGGATCCAGGTAGCGCAGACCTTCTTCGAGCAACGTGGTTTCGGCGTGGGATCGGCGATCGCCGACGCCCCGATCGCCTATGCTTCGGTCAATGACGACGAGGACGGCGTCGGCGCCGAGTCCACCGCTGTCGCCTATACGGCTGCACCGGCACCCGCCGCCCTGCCGACGCGTGTCGCCCCTGCGCCGTCGGAGCGCGCAGCCAGCCAGCGGGCCGCTGCAACGCTGCCGCCTATTGGGTCGGCGCCGGCCGCCTCCGCCACTCCCCGTGCGCCCCGCAATGTCACTGCTTCGCTGAACGGCGCGCCGGCCAATGCCGCTGTCGCGCCGTCCACCACGCCCCGTCGCTCGACATCGTCCGCGACGCGTGAACCCGCCCGCGCCACGCCCCGCACGCCGGCCGGTCGCTGGGCGGTGCAGGTCGGGGCTTTTCGCGAAGAGAAGGTGGCGAGCGACTGGCTGACCGAGGTCAACCGCCGCTTCCGCGATCAGTTCGCCACCGCTGAACGCAACGTTCAAACCGCCGGCGACTGGTATCGCTCCCGCTTCGTCGGTCTGACCGAAACCGGCGCAAAATCCGCCTGTGAGACGCTGGCTGCGCGTCGCGTGACCTGCATGGTCATCGGCCCCGACTGAGGCCAAATTGGCGAGAACAAATGTTCTTGCTTTGTTCTATCTAATGTCGCATCGTCCTTCCCATGGAAACCGCCAAGGGAAGAGGCGCGCGTTCGAATGCCAGCGGCCGATACGAGCCTGAGCAGCATCAGTCGTTCGATGACGGCTGGACGCAGGATGACGCCGAGGCTGCGCCGCTGCGCACCACCCTCACCCCTGAACACGCCCGCACCATCATCGCCCGGAACGACAGTCCGGACATCGGCTTCGACCGCTCCATCAACCCGTACAAAGGTTGCGAACATGGCTGCATCTACTGTTACGCCCGTCCGTCCCATGCCTGGATGGGCCTATCCCCGGGCCTGGATTTCGAGAGCCGGATCTTCTTCAAGCCCCAGGCCGCAAGTCTGCTGGAACAGGCGTTCCTCGCACCCCGATACCGATGCAAGCGCATCCACATAGGCGGCAACACCGACCCCTATCAGCCGGTCGAACGTGATCTGAAGTCGACGCGCTCCATTCTGGAGGTCATGCAGCGGTTCAATCACCCATTTAGCATCATCACCAAGTCGGTGTTGATCGCGCGCGACGCCGACATTTTGGGCCCAATGGGCAAGGCGGGGCTGGCTTCGGCCTTCGTCTCCATCACCACACTGGATCGTGGGCTGGCGCGGGCGATGGAGCCGCGCGCCTCTACCCCCGCCAAACGGCTGGAGGCGATCAGCCGCCTGGCGGACGCCGGTTGTCCGGTAGGGGTCGGTTTCGCCCCCGTCATCCCCGGTCTGAACGATCACGAACTGGAAGCCATACTGGAAGCCGCCGCCAAGGCCGGGGCCACGCGGGCTATGTATGTCACCCTCCGTCTGCCGCTTGAGATCAAGGACCTGTTTCGGGAATGGCTGGCCGACGCCCGCCCGGATCGCGCCGCGCGGGTCATGTCCCTGATCCGGCAGACGCGCGGCGGCAAGGATTATGACGCCGACTGGTCCCAGCGGATGAAGGGGAGCGGCCCCGTCGCCGAACTGATCGGAACGCGGTTTAAGGCCGCCGTCAAACGCTACGGCCTCGACACGCCGCATCGCCTGCTGGACGAAACACAGTTCCGCGTGCCCGCAGACGCCCGGCCTCAGATGGACCTGTTCGATCCGCCGCTCGACAAGATTGCCTGATCAACCGCCTTCGGTTTAGCGTCGCAAATCTTGGGGGGTGTCATGATCAAACGTTTGTCGGCGACCGCTGCCGCCATTGGCCTGTCCACCATCCTGGCCGGCTGCCTAACCGTCAATGTGCCTGAAGGGCAGTTCTTCTATCCCGACACGCGGGTTCAGGCGGAGAAGCTGATCTTGGCTCCCGGCCCTGCCATTCCTGGGGCTGAAATCCTGTCATTGCCTTTTGCGGGAGGCGCTGTCGCTGCAACCCGCGTGCGGACGGGACGCGCCGACGCGCCGCTGATCTTGTATTGCGGGGGCAATCTGTTTCGGCGTGGTGTTTCGGGCGCGCAGGTTGCGAACGAACTCGCGCCGTTCGGCGATGTGCTGATGTTCGACTATCCGGGGTCCGGCGACACGCCGGGGCAGGCCAGCTTCGCGACCTACAGGGATGCAGGCGAGGTCATCGCGGCGACCGCCCGCGCCCAGGCCGACGCCGAGGGCCGCCGGCTGATCGCCTGGGGGCATTCCCTGGGCGGTCCGATCTGCGCCGAGGCCGCGCGTGTCATCCGCGCCGACGCCCTGGTGCTAGAGGCGACCACGCCGACCGCCCGCGCCGCCGTTGATTCAATGGTGGGACTGTGGCGGCCGATCGTCCGCGTCCAGTTGGCCGAGGCCTTGACCACTGTGGATGTGCCCGCGACGCTGGACGGCTATCCAGGCAAGGTCGTCGTGCTGGAAGCCTCTCGCGACACGACCCTGCCGCCCGTACTCAGCCGCAAACTTGCTCATGATCTTCGGGCGAGAGGCGTGAACGTCGAGCGTCTTGTGTTCGCGAGAGCAGACCACGGCGACATCCCTTCGCAGCTGGATTTCGTCACTCGCGTCGGCGCAGCTCTGAATTAGTCGTCCGCCGCCGAAGGATCGATGGCGCGCGTGACCAGATCGCGCCAGGTCGGATCGGTGTCATCGACCAGATCGACGTCCTCCATCAGGGCCACCGCGCCCTCGCCGTCCGGCAGGATCAGACCCAGGATTTCCATCTCCTCGCCATCGGCGCCGAGATGGCTTTCGGCCTGGACGGCCACCGCCGCCTGTTCACCCTCCTCTTCCCACCAGATGACCGGTTGGGGCAGGTCCATGGCGATGGGACGCGGATCGTCGGTCTCGCCCAAGGCGAATACTGCCCGTCGCGCCTGAACGTCGTCCAGCGTCGCCACGGCGCCCGTGAACGGTTTCAGCCGCGTCCAGTCGTCGGCGTCGAAACCGCCGCCGTCCTCTTCGCTCGTGTCGTTTAAGGTCATCGTTTGAAAACCCCCACCAGTTCGACGTGCGAAGACCACAGGAACTGATCCACCGGCGTCACCGTCTCCAGCCGGAAACCGGCGTCGATCAGCACCCGCGCATCACGCGCAAAGGTCTGAGGGTTGCACGATACGCCCACGACGACGCCGGCCTTGGTGTCCGCGATCTGAGCCGTCTGGTCGATCGCGCCGGCCCGCGGCGGATCGAACACGATGGCGTCGCATCCCTTCAGGTCATAAGGATTCATCGGCCGACGAAACAGATCGCGCGCCTCGGCCGTTATGGCCTTCATCCCTTTGGCCGAACCGACGGCGGCCTTCAGCGCATCGATGCCGGGCTTGGACGCGTCCGCTGCGATCACCGGCGCGACCGTGGCCAAGGGGAAGGTGAAGGTCCCGGCGCCGCAGAACAAATCGGCGATCTTCTTGGCGCCCTTCACCGCCGTCAGCGCGCGAGACACCATCGCCGCCTCGGCCTGAGGTACCGCCTGCAGAAATCCACCCGCCGGCAGGGCCACGGTGGCAGGGCCGAACCCCACCTTGGGTTGGCGCGCCATCACCAGGGTGTCGCCCGCCAGGCTCAGGCGCGCCAGATCGGCCCGGTGCGCCGCCTCGATAACCTTCATCTGCGCGTCGGCCGACAGGCCTCCGCCCGAGCGCCGTTCGACCCCGGTCACATCCACATCCAGCCCCGACAGCGTCCAGGTGACGTGCAGGGTCGGCGCGGACTTCGGATGTTCGAAAAAGGCGGCCGCGACCTGGGTCAGCGCCGGAATGGCCGCCACGATCCGGGGATCGGCGACCGGACAGGCCTTCACCTCGACCAGCCGCCAGGAGCGGCGCGCCTTGAAGCCCAGCACGACCCGTCCATCCTGGGTGCGACGGGCATGAAGCGCAAGGCGGCGACGACTGGCCGGCGGAGTCGCCACCGTCGCCTCGATCTCGGTCTCGATCCGCTCGCGCGCCAGGGCCAGTCGCACCTGTTCTCGCTTCCAGTTCAGATACGGCCCCTCGGACCAATGCTGAAGCGAGCAGCCGCCACAATCGCCATACTGGGGCGAGACCGGTACGATCCGGTCGGGGCTGGGCGTGATGATTTCGACCTCTTCCAGCCGCCCGTCCACGACCACGCCGCGCACCGTTTCGCCGGGCAAGGTCAGGCCGGCGAACACCGCGCCGGACGGCGTCTGGGCGACGCCGTCGCCCTGGCCGCCGACGCGGTCGATGGTGAAGATGTCCATCGGCCGGCTTCTAGCCGGGCGTCCCCGTTCGCTCAAGCCACCGGGCAGTAGGGGCGACCGGATGGACATGAACGAAGATGAACGAACCGATCAATCGCCGTTCAGCTTCGCCGTCGTAAATCCTAGTGCAACGAGACACGAGGCTTTGCCGTTAACGTTTGACGGAAATCGTTCGGTCCTCAGAGGGTTGGAAATGGGTCTCACAAAAACATCGATCGCCGCCGTCGCCGCCCTGGCGTTCGGCGTCACGGCCGCCCCGCTCACGGCGTCGGCCCAGAACTATTACGGCAGCGGCTACAGCCAGAACTACGGCACCGGCGCCTACAGCCGCTCGTATGATTACAACAGCGGCCGCTACTACGATCCTTGCGCGCGTGAGCGCCAAGGTCGCACCGGCGCCGGCGCAGTGATCGGCGGCGGCGCGGGCGCCGTCATCGGCTCGCAACTGGCCGCACGCGGCCGTCGCACCGAAGGCAGCATCCTGGGCGGCGTGCTCGGCGCTGTCGTCGGGTCTCAGGTGGGTCGGTCCAGCTCGGACGCCTGCCGCAGCTATCAGAACAGCTATGGCTCGAACGGCTATTACGCTCAGGGCTACAGCCAACCGAGCTACGGCTACTACGATGATCGTTACACCGGCGACCAGGGCTATCGCTACGACGACTACGATCGTCGCAACGACTATGCCTACAGCCGCGGCGGCTACTACGACGATCGTTCGCGCCCGGTCGACTCCTATCAGAATTCAGACGGATGCCGTCTGGCCGAAAGCCAGATCCGTCTGCCCGATGGTCGTACGGATGCCCGCTATGTCCGCACCTGCCCCGACCAGTACGGCCGCTATCGCGTCGTCGATTGATTTTCAGCCCCCCTGTCGATCGACGACGTGACGGAGCCGCCGGAGGAGCAATCCTCCGGCGGTTTCTCTTTGTTTGTGGGGGCTATCGGCCTTTGGCCTACTTGAGCCCGTTTGGGGCTATCGGCCGTTGAGCTGTTTGAGCCCGTTTTGGGGTTACGGCCTTAGCCCGGCTTCTTCGCCCACAGCAGGAACTCGACATTGCCGTCGCCGCCGGTGATCGGGCTTTCGGTCGTCGCCTGAACCGCCCAACCCAGCGCTTCCAGCCAGTCGCGCACGCGCTCCACGGCGGCCGCATGCGCCGTCACATCCTTGATCACGCCCTTCTTGCCGCCGCCCGGACCATCGGCCTCGAACTGCGGCTTGACCAGGGTGACCAGATCCGCGCCAGGCGTCGCCAGGTCGAGCGCGACCGGGAGAACCTTGATCAGGCTGATGAAACTGGCGTCGCAGACGACCAGCGACGGCGGCTGCGGGATCAGATCAGGCGTCAGGTCGCGCGCATCGGTGCGCTCCAGATTGACCACGCGGGGATCAGACGACACCCGTGCGTGCATCTGGCCGAAGCCGACATCGACGGCGAACACCTTGGCTGCGCCGCGGTTCAGCAAAACCTCGGTAAAGCCGCCGGTCGATGCGCCGACGTCCAGCGCCACCCTGCCCTCCACGAGGACGGGCCACAGGTTCAGGGCGTGGTCCAGCTTCAGCGCGCCGCGCCCGACCCAAGGGAGGGCGGGTTGGGCCTCCAGCGCGATGTCGTCCGCAAGCTGTTCGGACGCCTTCCGAACGATCACGCCGTCGGCCAGAACCAGCCCCGCCTCGATCGCGGCGCGCGCTTGCGAGCGGCTGTCGAACAGGCCGCGTGCGACCAGAAGCTGATCAATCCGCGTCTTCACAGCCTTGCTTTCATCAGGGCGTCAAAGCGACGCCAGACGCGCCAGCGCCGCCTGTAGCTTGACCTTGCCTGCCTCGGCCTCGGCCAGCTTGGCGCGCTGTTCGTCGACGACTTCCGGCGCGGCGCGAGACACGAAATTGGGGTTGCCCAGCTTCTTGTTCACATGGCCGATGTCGCTGTCGAAGGCGGCGATTTCCTTCTCCAGACGGGCCCGTTCGGCGGTCAGATCGATGATGCCCGTCAAGGACAAGGCGATGGTCGAACCGCCGGACACGAAGGTCACGGCCCCTGTCGGCGCCGCGTCCGCCGAGCCGACCTCGGATACACGGCCTAGTGTCAAGATCAGATCGCGATGGCGTGTGATCCGCTCGGCCGTCACGGCGTCGGGCGCAACGAAGGCCAGCGGCGGCTTGGCCGACGGCGGCACGTTCATCTCGGCGCGCAGGCCGCGGATCTCGCCGACCAGATCGACCAACCAACCGATCTCGGCCTCGGCTGAGGCGTCGATGAAGGCGTCCGGCAGCACGGGCCATTCGGCGCCGATCAGCAGACCGTCGCGCGCCGGCCCTTCTTTGCCGAGTTCGGCCCACAGTTCCTCGGTGATGAAGGGCATGACCGGATGCAGAAGCTTGAGCGTCTGGTCCAGCGTCCAGGCGGTCATCGCCCGCGTCTCAGCCTTGGCGGCTTCATCGGCGCCTTGGAAGACAGGCTTGGCCAGTTCCAGATACCAGTCGCAAAAGACGTTCCAGACGAAGCGATACAGGGCGCCGGCCGCATCGTCGAACCGTCCGCCTTCGATGGCTTGCGACACCGCGCGTTCGGCCTTGGTCAGCTCGCCTCGGATCCAGCGATTGATCGTTTGGTCGACGGTGGCGGGGTCGAAGCCCTCGACGCGGCGCGCCTCGTTCATCTGGCTGAAGCGCGCGGCGTTCCACAGCTTGGTGCCGAAGTTGCGATAGCCCTCGATCCGCTGTTTCGACAGTTTGATGTCGCGCGTGCCCGACAGGATGGCCATGGTGAAGCGCAAGGGATCAGCGCCCAGCTCGTCGATGATGCCCAGCGGATCGATGACGTTCCCCTTGGACTTGCTCATCTTCTGGCCCTTCTCGTCTCGGACGAGGCCATTGATGATGACGCGCTTGAACGGGACTTCGCCCATGAAGTGCTGGCCCATCATCATCATCCGGGCGACCCAGAAGAAGATGATGTCCGCCGCCGTGACCAGGTCGCTGGTCGGATAGAAGCGCTCCAGATCCTCGGTCTTCTCAGGCCAGCCCATGGTCGAGAACGGCCACAGGGCCGAGGAAAACCAGGTGTCGAGAACGTCCTCGTCCTGCTTCAAACGCACGGCCGTATATGGATAGTCGGAGCTATCTATAGGTTCGCCGGCTTCCCATCCAACGGCGTCGCTTTCGGTCGCTTTACAGCCGTAGAATGCTTCGGCCTCCGCTAGCGCGTCAGCCGCGTTTTCGGCGACAAATATCTTGAATGGCCCGCTTTCCCATTTGCCATCTTCGCCTGCGGGTGGCCCAAACCAAGCGGGAATACGATGCCCCCACCAAAGTTGACGCGAGATGCACCACGGCTCGATATTGCGCAGCCATTCGAAGTAGATCTTCTCGTACGACTTGGGCTCGAACACCGCATCGCCCTGCTCCACCGCCTTCAGCGCGGGTTGGGCCAAGACCTTAGCGTCGACGTACCACTGGTCCGTCAGCCACGGCTCGATGACCACGCCGGACCGGTCGCCGTGCGGCACGACGTGTTTGGTCTTCTCAATCTCGCGCAGCCAGCCTTCTTCTTCCGCACGAATGACGATGGCCTTGCGCGCCTTCTCACGTTCCATTCCCACGAGTTCGGCAGGAACTTCCGGGGAGTCTTCATCAGTGATCCGCGCTTCGGCGTCCATAATGTTTAGCGCTTCGAGTCCCGCGCGCTTGCCCACGCCGAAGTCGTTGAAATCATGCGCCGGCGTGATCTTCACCGCGCCCGAGCCCTTGGTCGGATCGGCATAGTCGTCGGCGACGATGGGGATGCGACGGCCGGTGATCGGCAGGGTCACGAACCTGCCGACCAGGCCGGCATAGCGTTCGTCATCCGGATGCACCGCCACGCCGGTGTCGCCCAGCATGGTCTCGGGTCGAGTCGTGGCGACGACGATGAAGTCGCGCGTCTCCCATTCCGTGGCCTTGCCGTCGTCATCGAAGGCAATGGGGTGTTCGTAGGTCACGCCGTCCGCCAGCGGATAGGCGAAATGCCAATAGGCTCCGTCGACCTCGCGCTGCTCGACCTCCAGGTCCGAGATGGCGGTCTGGAAATGCGGATCCCAGTTCACCAGCCGCTTGTCGCGATAGATCAGGCCTTCCTTGTGCAGTTGCACGAAGACCTTGCGGACGGCGGCGTTCATCTCCGGGTCAAGCGTGAACCGCTCACGTGACCAGTCGCAGGAGGCGCCCAGGCGGCGCAGCTGGCGCACGATGGTCCCGCCGCTCTCGGCCTTCCACTCCCAGACCTTATCGATGAAGGCGTCACGGCCCATGTCGCGACGACCGATATTGCCCTCGGTCGCCATCTTGCGCTCGACCACCATCTGGGTGGCGATGCCGGCGTGGTCCGTGCCCGGCAGCCACAGCACCGCCTTGCCCTTCATCCGGTGATAGCGGGCCAGGATGTCCTGCAAGGTGTTGTTCAGCGCATGGCCGATATGCAGGCTGCCCGTCACGTTCGGCGGCGGAATGACAATCGAATAGGCGTCAGCGGCGCCGTCTGTCGCCTTGGCCGGACGCGGGGCGAACAGGCCGCTCTCTTCCCACTGGGCGTACAGGCGGGGCTCGGCGGCCTGGGGTTCGAAAGTCTTCTCAAGCATGGGAATAGGGTCTTTTGCAAAATGCGAAAGGGCGGCCCCCTTCAGGAGCCGCCCCTCGGATTAGTCTGGGCTGAAGCGAAGGGCTAGGCGCTGCGCGCGATGCGTTCGACTTCCTTTTGTACCGCCGCCTGGACGATGCCGGGCAGGTTGTTGTCCAGCCAGTCCTTCAGCAGCGGACGCAGCATCTCGGCGACCATGGCCTCGACGGTGTTGCCGCTGACGAAGGGCAGGTCGCCCGAGGCCGACGGAGCCGGCTCAGGCTTCTTGAAGCTGGCGGCCAGGCCTGCAAAGGCCGAGGCCGCGCTGGCGGCGGCGCTGTCGCCGACCAGGGTGTCATAGGCCCGGGCCGGCTCGGGAGCCGATTCGTAAGCGGGTTCAGGCTCGGGCTGATAGGGCGCGGGCGAATGTTCGACCACGTCCAGATCGCCGATGGTCTCGGCCGGCGCCTCATAGCGATCGGTCAGTTCCAGCACGTCGTCTTCGACGGCGGCGGGTTCCGGCGTCGGCTCGACTGGGGCGGCGAAGATAGTTTCGGCGGCCAGCGGCTCGGGAACCGGCTCAGGCGTGGCTTCCGGCATGGCGGCGGCCGGCGTTTCGGCCGGGGCCTCGTCTTCAGAGATGATCCGGCGAATCGACGCCAGAATCTCTTCCATGGTCGGTTCCTGGGCGGACTGATCGGTCATGGCGCAACCTTGGGCGAGGCCTGGGTAGAAGGGGTGGGCGCCGAGCGATGGATCGCTCGAAACCTGTGCCTTGTCGTCGCATCTTCGCCCGTCGGAATCAACGGGCGGTTTCCGTCCGTATTCGACGCGGTCAGTTCTGCGGCGCCGTGCGGACGACCTCGCCCTTGAGCTGAGCGTCGATCGGCGCGTCGGCGGTGTCCGGCGTGGTCACGATCGGCGGCGAGGCCACGCGGTCTAGCGTCTCGATCACGCCGTCCCACGGCAGGCCGCCGCGTCCCTTGACCTGGTCGTAGTTCGTCGCGGGATCATAGGCCTCGATCGTCGGGTTCAGCGCCGGGCCTTCCAGCTGCCCCATGGCGGCCAGCAGCGAGGCGCGGGCGACGTACTCCGCGGCGCGGGCGCTGGCGACCGCCGTTTGGGCGTTGCGCAGAGCCAGCTCCTGGTTCAGCACGTCCAGCGTGGTGCGCAGGCCGACTTGGGCTTCCTGGCGCACGCCTTCGGCCGCGACCGATGCGGCGCGAACGGCTTCCGTGCCGGCCGCGACCGTAGCGCGGGTCGACAGCACCTGGGCGTAGGCCGAGCTGACGTTCTGAAGCACCGTGCGGCGCTCGCCCTCGATGCCGATCTGGGCCGCGTTGGCGCGCTCCAGAGCCTGGGCGACGCGCGAGCGGTTCAGACCGCCGGTGAACAGCGGCACGGACAGGGTGGCGCCGGCCGTGAAGCTGCGACGGTCAGCCAGCTGCCCTAAGTCGCCGAGATCATTGGACGATCCGCCATAAGAGGCGGTGGCGCGCACCGACGGCAGATATTCCGAACGGGCGGCGGCGACGGCCGCCTCGGCGCTCTGCAACTGATAGGTCGCGGCCAGGACAGCGGGATTGCGCTGCAACGCCGTCTCGATGGCGACGTCGAAGTCGCTGGGAACCTCCGGCAAAATCGGCGCGGCTTCCAGATCGGTCGGCGATTGGCCGACGACGGCGGCATAGGCGGCGCGCGACGTGGACAACTGGGCCTGGGCGTTCGCCAAATCGGCTTCGGATTGCGCCTGCGAAGCTTCGGCCTGAGCCACGTCGGTGCGGGTGATCTCACCGACCTCGAAACGGGCGCTTGTTTCCTCCAGTTGGCGTTGCAGCACCGTCAGGTTCTCCTGGCGGATACGCAGGATTTCCATGTCACGGGTGACGTTCACATAGGCCTGGATCACCGACAGCATGACCGACTGCTCGATCTCACGCAGGTTCTCACGGCCGGCCAGGACGCTGGCGCGGGCCTGGTCGATGGCGCGCGAGGTGCGGCCGGCGGTCCAGACGTTCTGGCTGACGCTGACGCCGACATTGGCGCCTTCGGTTTCAGACGACGAGGTCGTGACCTGGGTGTCGGGTATGCCGTCGCCGTTCGTATCGACGAACTGGGTCATGGCGGGGAAGTCGCTGCGGGTGTAGTCCACGCCGGCAGAGGCGCCGATGGTCGGGCGCAGGCCCGACCGCGCCTGGACCACCGTCTCGTCCAGCGCACGCTGGTTGGCGCGCTGGGCCAGCAGGTTGGGATTGGTCCGATAGGCCAGGGCGATGGCGTCCTGCAGCGTCTCGGCCCAGGCCGGTGCGCCCAGACCGGTCATCACGGCGACCACAGCGGCCGAAGCCAGCACACGCGAGCGTTTCAACATTGTCCGTCCTTGCGTGACGCTCCGAAGAACGCCCGAATGTTTTCTCAAGCGTAACTGCGGCCTGACCGAACCACACGCCAGTTAAGTTTTCTTCACGGTTGCGAACGGGATTTCCGTCGCAACCGCGCGTCTCTTTGATCTTACAGCGCGAAAGTGGGGGCCGGCTTCAGCTCGGCAAGGACCGCAGGCGACGAATCGAACAGTTCGCGGCGCGACAAGCCTTCGCGCGTCTGAACATACAGGGCAGCCTTGCCGATGGCGCCGCGACGTTCGACCACGACGATCCGGCCGCCAGGACGCAGGGCCGCGCCCCACGATTCGGGCAGGCTCTCGACGCCGCCTTCGGAAATGATCAGATCCCATCCTTCGCCGGTCGGCTGAGCCAGCGGCGCGACGACGGTCGCCACGCCCGCGTCCGATAAGGCCTCGCCGACCACGGCGAACACGGCGTCGTCCGATTCCTGAGCCGTGACGCTGACGCCCATACGGGCCAGCAGGGCGGCGGCGTAGGGCGCGGCGATGGCCAGGGCCTTCTCGCCCTCGCGCGCATCGGCCGCTTGCAGCAGCTTGGCGACGTCGCGCGCCGGCATCAGGCGGCGCTCGCCCGCGATCATCACCGCTTCCTCGGAATAGGCGGCGAAGGCGCGGTCGGGCGCGCAGTAGTTTTCACGGGGCACAGCCATCATGGCCAGGTGAATCGCGCGATCGGTCACGTCGTTCACCCGCACCTGCGAGTCGACCATGGCCTTGCGCTCTGCGGTGAAATCCATCTGTAGGCAGCCTTCAACGATAATCCGGGAGGAAATCTCGCGCGCTTATAGGTCCGTGCGTTGCAGCGGACAATCCGATCTGATAGCGAACGCCCCTCGCGATGACCGCCCCCGAGAAATCGGGGACAAAAAGCGGCCTGATGGCGGAGTGGTGACGCAGAGGACTGCAAATCCTTGCACCCGGGTTCGATTCCCGGTCAGGCCTCCATCGCGGTTTTTTAGGTGAGTGAAAACAGCCCCTTATGGGGCGGATTGTCTAACCGACGAGAATAGGTAAGACGTGCTTCGTTCTTAGTTTGTCTATTTCTCGCTCGATCTCTGGAGCCCGGCTGAACCACTCACCGTGCATCCGATGGCGGAAGAATCGCTTGTGGTAGCGCGCCTCCGCTCGTTGACCTCCCGGAGCGACGGCAAGCAGTTCCATTTTTTGCGGGCTGCCCCACTGGATATCCTTGATTCGCTTGGGGATGTTGCGGCTGTGGCCGATCTTGACGGGGCCGACTTCCGCGCCGACGAAGTACACGAGCGCAGTTTGCGGAGGTGGACAGGCGGGCATTGCCTTCTTCGCGGCCTTGGCGGCTTGAGTGGAGCCATCGAAGCATCCCTTCCACTCAGATTCGAACTCGGGCGTACCGTAAGGGCTGTCAAAATAGTGGGGTGGCGCGCCAGTTTTCCGAAAGCGCCACCGAACCTGACCGTGCCGGTCTACGAACGACGATGTGTGATGGTAACGGATAGCCATGCCAGAATCGTACCCGATCTGTTCTGGTTAGCCAAACAGCCGCTAGCCGCCCTTCACCCGCTCCATAGCCGCCCCAGCCAGGGCCTTTTGTGCCGCCGCGCGTGTGTAGCGCTCGACTTCCTTGAGTGTCTTGTGGCCCGTGATCGCGGCAATCTGGTGCGGTGTGCATCCTGATTCCGCCAATCTTCTCGCCGCCGCCTTGCGAAGCCCCCACCGATGCGCTGGGCCTGGTGCTGGATGATTACGTTCTGGTTCCCCGCGAGCCGACCGGCGCGATGCTGAAGGCTGCCTTCGCCGCAATGAATGCCACGCCATCAGGGACGTGGAAACGCATGAAGGCTGAGGCGCGTCATCCGATCCAAATCTTCAATGCGAAGATGCGTCCGCGCTGGTCCGCTATGCTCTCAGCCGCCCCCGCATCGCCGCTGCCAGGGGGCGGGGACGAAGCTTTGATAGCTGAACTGAAAGAGGCGAAAGGGCTGCTGGCCGACCTCATGACTTGGTTCGGTAAATACCCCGAGTTCAAGCCGAACCCAGATTATATGATCGGAGTCACAGAGGACATATCCAAAACCCGCGCCTTCCTCGCCCGCAATGGGAAGGGGGAGGGACGAGCGCGGCCAAAAACAACGTCCTGCCGATGAGTTGTCCGCCTCGCGGATTGTCCCGCGTCGAGAGCGCCGCCTACATCGGAGTCAGCGTCGGCAAGTTTGACGAAATGGTCGCTGACGGTCGCATGCCGCCGCCACGGCCCATTGATCGCCGCCTGGTTTGGGACCGTCTGGAGCTTGACGCCGCCTTTTCCGATCTGCCCCATGTTGAAGAAGACAATCCCTGGGATCAGGTTGCGTGAAGAAACCCGCCTACGTCTCGGCCTATAGGGACCGGCACGGCGTTCTGAGATGGCGCTTCCGTCGCCCCGGCCTTCCGCAGAGCCAGACCCGTGAGCAGTTCGGCACTGAGGCGTGGTGGACGTGGTATGGCGCTGCCGACGCCGCCAAGAAGGTCGAGATCGGATCGAAGCGCACTGTGGCGGGAAGCCTCTCCGCCGTGGTCGTCGCCTACTATGCGTCTGCCGATTTCAAGCGCCTGGCGCCCGTCACGCAGAAGACCTATCGCAACATCATCGAACGGTTCCGCGAGACGGCCGGCGCCCTGCCTGTGGCGAAGATCACCAGCGCCAACGTGCGCAAATGGGTCGATAACCGCGCGGATCGACCCGCCGCCGCCAATACCTTCCTGAAGGTGTTTCGCGCCCTGATGCGCTTCGCCATCGAGCGGGACATGCTCAAGGCGGATCCGACCATCGGCGTTCGTCCGGTCAAGAGCAAGACGGACGGCCATCACACCTGGACCGAGGCGGAAATCAGCGCGTTCGAAGCCAAGTGGGCGCTTGGAACGCGAGAGAGGCTCGCTTTCGATCTGCTGCTTTACACGGCCCAAAGATCGGGGGATGTGCGCCAGATGGGGCCGCAGCACGTCTTGGACGGCCATGTTGTGGTCCGGCAGGAAAAGACGGGCCAGCCGCTCGAAATCCCGATCCATCCAAGTTTGAGCCGATCGATATCCGCTTACGCGAGCGGACAGCTGATCTTCATCGCGACCCAACACGGCAAGCCCTACACCGCGCGCGGCTTCGGTAACTGGTTCACCGATTCGGCAAAGGCTGCCGGCCTGCCTGCCGGATGCACCGCGCACGGAATTCATTGCTCACGGCTGCGTCTCCTGCTGTAGGGCGGCTCGGGCGACACGGAAGTCATCGACGGGAACGTCACGATGACCACTGTCGGTCATGATCCAGAATGGCCCTGCATCTTCACCGAAGGCTCCACAAGCGCGACCATGACGAACAAACGGCTCCAACGCCTTCGCCAGCCTATCCGCTCGGGCTTCGGCTTCGGTGGCGCGGTCGGCCATGTGATCGGCTGTGGCAACCGCAACCGCCACTTCACGCTGCAATCCGCTGATCCTGGCTTGAGCGGATGCGGAGGTGACGCGACGGTTCCATGCTTCTGTCGCTTTCGCCGGGGTCGTCAAATAGCCAAGCGATGCTCCGCACGACCGACATTGAGGCGCGCGGCTCATGGGCGGCAAATCGCTGTATTTGGCTTCGTAGTCGTTCAACCAGGCTTCACCGCCACAGAACGGGCATGGGGCCAGCCCCGACGTGTTCGCGTTAGAGGGGGCGGTCATTGGGCTGGCTCCTTCTCAGCGGCGAGAGCGAGGCCGTGCGCGAGACCAGCGCAATAGACCTCCAGCATCACGTCCTCATTTCGCGTAATCAGAGCGCGCGCAGCAACACGCCTTGCGATATGCGTGACGCTCTCCCGAAGCTTCTTGTTCACGCGATTAGGGCCGTCTCCCATTGGGATAGGGGCTAGCAGCGGAATATCAGCCATCACTCTCCCCCTTCCTTCGCGGCGGTCGATTTCAGGGCGGCTAGGGCTTCGTCGATAGCCTCGACAATCATGCTGATGGCGTGGTCGCCCTGAGAAACAGGAGAGTGACCGTCGCCCATTCCATGACCAGAAACTGGCGATCAGCGCCTGACCGACGGATCGGTCCTGCTGACGCCATACGTCACCCCCGTTCCCGCAAACGATCAAACCACCAGCCTCCCGCCTCCTGACGCTGCCTGAGTAAGGCGCGGAAGCGGAGCCGTCACCGCGAAAGCCACTGAGAACGAAGCATGGACAGACTGACCCCTCTGGAACACGCAAACCTCGCCCGCCGCCTCATCGAGCACGTCGGCGGCTTGGCGCGGGCGGCGAAGCTTGTTCGCGTCGGCGAAAGCGACTTGTCGCTCTATCAGAACCCAAATCGTCCCGACCGGATCATGCCTGCGGACGTGATGAGCGCCTTGCAGGTCAATGGCGGGACCACGCTGTATTCCGACGCCCAGCTTGGGGAGGTGGACGCCCCGGTCAACGTCGTTGCGGACCCGATGCACCACGCCTGCGGGTTGGTGAAGGAAGCGGCGGACGTGCTCGGCGCGGTTCAGGCCTCGCTTGCTGACGGCACGGTGTCCGCCGCCGACTTCTCTAACTGCGACCGCGAGCTGGCTGACCTTGAGGAGCGCATTATGGTGCTCCGACCTGTTCGGGCTGGCTGTCCTGGGACGTTGCAAAGAGACAAAGCACTGGCTGCTGTGGACCCATGCCTGGGCGCATGACGACGTGCTCAAGCGTCGGAGCGACATCGCCAGCCGATTGCTGGACTTCAGGCGCGATGGCGACCTGACGATCAGCGAAGATCCGATGGCCCCGATCATGGAAGCGGCGGCTTACATCGAACGCGTCAAAGACACGGGGCTTCTGCCGGTGGCCGAGGGTGTCGGCATCGACCCCATTGGCGTTGCGGCTCTGGTTGATGAGTTAGAGGCGCGAGGCATCGCGCCGGGACAACAAGTGGCTATCCGGCAGGGCTTTGCTCTCTCCCCGGCGTCCTGGGGCTCTGAAATCAAGCTCAAGAACGGATCGCTCAAGCACAGCGGTCAGCCGATGATGGCTTGGTGTGTCGGAAACGCGAAGGTCGAGGTCCGGGGCGGCGCTGTGATCATCACCAAGCAGTCAGCGGGTCGCGCGAAGATTGACCCGCTCGTGGCGGCGTTCAACGCGATGATGCTGATGTCACGAAAGCCGATCCCGCCGGTGCCGACCGTGATCGTCAGGACGCCCTCCAGGTCGTCCGCCGACCATCGCGCGAGGCTCAGCCCGCCGGCGCCGCCTCCGCCGCCGCCGAGACGCGACGCACCAGCCGGACCCGCCAATCCTGCGGCCCCGCCGCCGCCGCCGCCCACGCAGGTCGCCTCGACCCAGCGCGCCCAGATCGGCAGGGCATAGTCGTCATCGCTGGTGAACAGCGTCGTCTCGCGCCGGACCGCCCCCTGATCGAAGGCGATGCGCCCCGTTGCGCGATCCACACGCCACACCGACCGCCATGTCCCGGCGTCATCGCAGGCCTTGAGGCTCAGATCATCGTCGCCGATCAGACCCAACTCTGCGCGAGCGGCGTATCCGCTCTGAAACAGCAGCGACAGGACATCGCCCGCCTTCGCCTTGTTCAGGGTCAGGCGAAGATCGCCGTCGCCGCCTTCCTCCTCGCCGCGCGCCGTGAACAGGGCGGCGTTGATCTTGGCCGCCAAGGGATTGGCTTCGTCGGCGGACGTCCCGAGACCCAGCCGCGTCAGGCCCTGCACCTCGCCCAGTCGCTGCCCCAGCGCGACCCAGCCATCATCGGCCCGCACCACCACGACGCCTTCGTCCAGAACACAGGCGATCATGCCGTCCGGCGTCGTCACGGTGGTCCAGCCGCCGCCCTCGAACCGCACTAGGGCGCCGGCCGGCCGCCCGGCCCAGGCCGCGCCTTCGGCCTCTTCCAGTAGGATATAAAGATCGCCGTCCGACGCATCGGCCGGCTGGATCGCCGTCGTGCGACTGACCACCGCCGTCTGCAACAGGGCGTCCAGCCGGGTCAGGGCCGTATTCAGGGTCACATGCTTCTGCATCTGTCCCGCCGCTAGATAAGGCAGGTTCAGACGCGCGCTGAAATCGTCGCTCATTCTTCTCTCCGTTGTCGTGGAGATCAGTCTGGGCGCAGCGCTTCCTCAGGCCGGGAGACGGTCGGTCATTTGGATCAGGTCCTTGATTTCAGGCAGATTTGTTGCGGAGAAAACGCTGGCTAAGCCGCCTCAGCCAGCGCATCTCAATCGTGCAGATAGATGATCCGCTTCAGCGTCTTGTCGTTCTGCACGCGGGCCTCGTGCATCTCGTGGTCGCCAGTGGCGCGCGCATTGGCCTCGGTGTCCTCGACCCAGTGGGTGCTTTCGATGTGCTTTTGCAGCGCCCGCGCCGCCATCAACTGTCCGGGAAAGAAGGTGTCGACGATGTCGCCTGCGATCGGCACCGTCCCGGTGGCGGTGTCGATGGCCATATAGGCCCCCATGCGCGCCAGGGTCGCCGGCGTCGCCTTGGCCCGCACGGCCTGAAGCATCAGCCAGCCGCCCGTCCCGACCGTATAGGCCGTGCCGACGATCGGCACCCAGGTCAGCATGGCGTCCAGTCCCATGCCGAACGGGCCGATGCCGATGACCCGGTCCGAGAGTTTCTTGACGCCCTCGACATTGGACCAGATGTTCTCGATATCCCGGATCGACCGTCTGGCCATGTCGCCCTCCAAAGCGTCGCCTTAACGCTGGGCGAGGCGTCCTGTTCAATCCGAGAGATACGTCTTCGATGACCCTGATAAAGCTGGCGGCGAATGTGACGGCGAGCGCCCTGCTGCTGGGCTTGGCGGCATTCGGCATGGCGGCGCTCAGCGGCATCGGCCATCGCTGGGTGGATATCCTGGCGCAGTTCACATCGCCGGTGTTGCTGGCGGCCGTGGGCGTGACCGTGGGCTGTCTGCTCTTTCGCCTATGGCCGGCCTCAATCGTCGGTGGATTGGCGTGCGTGGTGCTGACCCTGTCGGTCTGGCCGCAATGGACGCCGATGAAGGGCGTGCCCGTTCCAGACCAGCCGATCGTGCGGGTCTATTCGGCCAATCTCTATGTGTTCAACACCGATGTCGCAGCCATGCGCCGGTCCATCGCGGCGGCCGACGCCGACATCCTGGTGCTGGTCGAGTTGGGGCAGGCGCCGGCGTCGCGGCTGGACCAGTTGCTGCCGGACTATCCTCACCGCGTCCTGATCGGCCAGGCGCGCGCCGGCGACCACGCGCGCTCGATCATCGCTTCGCGCTATCCGATCCTGCAAGGCCTGCCCGAGCGTCCCGACGGCCTTAGCGCCGTGGGCGCGACGGTCCAGACGCCCATCGGCCCGATCAACGTCTTCGGCGTCCACCTGACGCGGCCCTGGCCCTATCAATATCGGTGGGGTCAGATCAGCCAGGTCATGGCCTTGGCCGAGCGGATGAAGGCCGCGCCAGAGCATCCCGTCATCGCCGCCGGGGATTTCAACAGCGTCTTCAGCGCCCGCATCGGCAAACAAATCCAGTCCGACCTGGGCCTGATCCCTGCGCCCGGCTGGCCCGGCACCTGGCCCAGTCAGATCCCCGCCCTCGCCGGCATCACCATCGACCAGGTCTATCGTTCGCCGGATCTGGCCCTGATCACGCGCCGCCTGGGCGAGCCGACGGGATCCGATCACCGCCCCGTCGTCACCGAGTTCACCCGCGCTCAGCCGCCGCGATAAGGGTCTTCAGCCGCCCCTCATGCCCCTCGCCAGGGAAGTCGTCAGCGACCCAACCGTCCTCGAACGCCTTCAACACCCGCCCTGTCTCCGGCCCTGGCTTCAGGCCCAGACGCGCCAGATCGCGCCCCCCGACCGGCATCTTGGGCGGCGTCCAGTCGGCAGCCAGCGCCCGCAGCCGCGCGCCATCGCCCCCTCCAGCAGCCTCGGCGCGCATAAGCCGATCCTCGAACGTCCTGCGCCCCAGCCTATAGATCGCCGCGCGCGCCTCGGCGTCGCTCATGGTCGGCCAAACGGCAGGCCTATCCGCGACCGCCGCCGCCAACCGATCTCGCACCGCGTTCGACAATCTCAAACCACCTGCGAGCTCTGTCACCCCCGCCGCATCTGCGGGCAGCAAGGCCGACAACCGCATTACCGGATCGTCAGTCAGGTCACACATCGCCTCGAACAGCGCCAGCGGCTGGGCCTGCGGCAGCACCTGGGCCAGCACGCCGGTCTCGGCCATCGCCCGCACCGCCGCACGCGGGTCGGGCGCCGCCAGCAGTTTCAACACCTCTTTGGACACCCGCTCGGCCGACAACTGCGCCATGCCGCCCTTCAGCGCCGCGCACGCCGCCAGCCCGGCCGCGTCTGGCTCACCCCGCCCGTACCAGGCGTAGAACCGGAAGAAGCGCAGGATACGTAAATAGTCCTCGCGGATGCGCGTCTCCGCCTCGCCGACGAAAACGATGCGCCCCGCCGCCGCATCCTCCAGCCCGCCGCCGGTCGGATCGAACACCGTCCCTGCCGCATCGGCGTAAAGGGCGTTCAGACGAAAATCCCGCCGCGCCGCATCCTCGGCCCAGTCCTCGGTGAAGGCGACCACTGCGCGGCGTCCATCCGTCTCCACATCGCGACGCAGGGTCGTGATCTCATAGGGACGCCGCTCCGACACGCCCGTCACCGTGCCGTGCTCGACGCCCGTCGGCACGGCTTTCAACCCCGCCGCCTTCAGCGCCGCCATGGTCTGTTCGGGCCGCAAGCGCGTGGCGATGTCGATGTCGTCGACCTGCTGACCCAACAGACTGTTCCTCACGCAGCCGCCCACGAACCGCGCGCAGCCCGCACCGCCCGCCGTTTCCAGCGCCCGCATCACCGCCCGCGTCGCCTGGCTTTCCAGCCAGGGCTGTCCCTTCACAGAGACGCTCATGCCGCATCCTCGTCGGCCGCCGCGTCTGGCGCAGCCTCGTCGCCATAAAGCCGCACGTGCAACGCCTTTAAAATCCCCGCCGTCACGCCCCAGATGTAGCGCTCACCCCAAGGCATGGCCCAGAACCAGCGCCGCAAGCCTTCATCCAGATCGTAAAAGTCGCGACGATGGTTGGCGGCGTCCATCAGAAAATCCCACGGCGTCTCGAACACCTCGGCGACCTCGTCCGGCGACGGCGTGGTGACCGGCGCCTCGCGCAACCAACCGATCACCGGCGTGACAAGAAATCCGGTCCCCGTCTCATAGGCGTCCGACAGGCCCAGCACCTCGACCGCCGACGGGTCCAGCGCCACCTCTTCGTCCGCTTCGCGCAGCGCCGCCTGAACTGCGGTCTCGCCGGGGTCGAGCCGACCGCCCGGGAAGGCGATCTGCCCCGTGTGCCGCGCCAGGGTGTCCGCGCGCCGCGTGAGCAGCACCGTCGCCCCCTCGGGCCGCGCCACGATGGGGATCAGCACCGCCGCCGGCCGAAGCTCCTTGGCCGTCCGTGCCGCTTGCGGGTTCAGGTCGAAATCGGACCGCGCCGCGACCAGTTCAGGCCGCCACGTCTCGACCGGCGCCAGCCGATCGACCAGTCGGGCCTTCAGGGTCTCCAGGCTCACGTCACCGCGCCCAAGGAGAAGATCTGGCCGCCCGACCGAACGACCAGGCGTCCATCGACCTCTTGGGCCATTTCGACGATTTCATAGAAGACCGACCGCGCAATGCGCGCCCACAGATCGCGGCGCACATGGATGCGCGGCGCCGGCTCACCCGTCGTCGGATCGGTTTCGACGACAATGGGATCGGCCTCGCTGCCCCTCACCTCGTCACCGACATCGGTGGTGAAAATCAGGGCGTCGCCTTCCCGCCGCACCGCGACAGCCCGGAACGGCAAATCCTCGACGGTGATCTTCAGCTTTTCGACCGGCGTGACCAGGTGATAGCCGTCCGGATCCTTCCTCAGCACCGTCGAGAACAGCCGCACCAATTCCTTGCGTCCGATGGGTGAGCCTTCATGCATCCAGACACCGTCCGCCCGAATGACGATATCGATGTCGCCGCAATGCTCGGGATGCCACAGGTGCACCGGCGGCAACCCCTTGCCGGGCGCCTGTTTGGCCGCCTCGGCGACGGCGTTCAGTCCTGACTTGGGATTATCCATCCCCCTGACTTAGGCCCCGCGAACCGCGCGGGAAAGGGTCAGCCGATGCGAACCGAACCCGAAACCTGATCCACCCGGGTCGCCAGCCACAGAACGCGGCGACGATCCACAGGTCCAGGCAGGATCGCCTCGGGCGCAGGGGCGAATCCGAACCGCTCGAAATAGGCCGCATCCCCGACCAGCAGCACGCCGCCGACGTCCAGCGTCCGTGCATGATCCACGCACGCCTGAACCAGTTCGGCGCCCAGACCGTCGCTCCGGCGGCCGGCGTCCACCGCGATCGGTCCCAAAAACAGGGCCGATGTGTTCCCAACCACGACCGGCCATAGCCGCACCGAGCCCACGACTTCCCCGTCGCGCTTGACGACAAAGCCCGCACCTGGCTGCGAGCCTTCACGCAGGCGCTCGGCCGTCTTGGCGAACCGTCCCGGCCCGAAGGCGGCCATGACCAGCGCATCCACGCCTTTGGCGTCAGCCGGGGTCTCGGCTTCAATACGGCTTACGGCCGGAGGTATGGAAAGGGCGTGCGACATCGGCGCGCGCACCTAGAAGCAAAGCTGCGCCAAATCAAGGCAAGGCCTTGTGACGCCGCTCAACCCGCCTTCGAAAAGTCCGGCGTCCGCTTTTGCGTAAAGGCCATGAAGGCCTCCATCGCCTCGGGACTGCGCATCTGCGAGCCGAAGGCTTCGCCCTCGCGCTGCATCAGTCCCCACAGACCTTCGGCGTCGCGCATTAGCCGTTTGGTCTTGCGGATCGAGTTGGGCGCGCGGGCCGCCACCTTGGCCGCCAGTTCCGCCGCCGTCGCCTCGACCTGATCGGCCGGGACCGCGCGATTGGCGATACCCCACGCCAGGGCTGTCCGGCCATCCAGCGGCTCGCCCAGCGCGAACAGTTCGAAGGCCCGCTGATGACCGATCACGGCCGGCAACAGCAGACTGGACGCCGCCTCGGGCGCCAGGGCCAGATTGACGAAGGGCACGGACAGAAGGGCGTCCTCGGCCACAACCACCAGATCGCAGTGCAACAGCATGGTCAGGCCGATCCCGACCGCCCGCCCCTTCACGGCGGCCACAGCGGGCTTGTCCAGATCCGCCAGCGCCTTCAGGAAACGAAACACCGGCATGTCGCCCGGTCCCGCGCCCTGCGAGCCCAGGGCGATGAAGTCCTGAATGTCGTTGCCGGCCGAGAAGCTGTCGCCCTCGGCGCGAAGCAGCAGCACCCGCACCGCATCGTCGGTACGCGCCCGCTCCGTCGCCTCGGCCAGGGCCGAATACATGGCCTGGGTGATGGCGTTCTTCTTGTCGGCCCGGTCCAGGGTGACGGTCAGGACGCCGTCGGCCAGTTCGCTGCGGATATGTTCGCTCACGTCGTTTCCTCGTCCTGTGCGACGGCGCTCCACCAGTCGACACCGCTCTCGTCCCGCGTCCGCTGGGCGCGGCCGCGCTTCTCCAGATAGTTCAGGTGCGCCTGGGCCTCGCCCGTGGCCATGCCCAGTACCCCGTCCCCGACCGCCCGACCGAAGACGGCGGGGAAGCCGTCGATCACCCTAGACGGTTGACGCAACGTCCGCTCAAGCCGTTTCAACGCGACCTCGTGGCCCCGCTTCAGCGCGTCGAGCCGCGCTTGGACGCCATAGAAGGGCTCGCCATGCGCCGGCAGGATAAATGCGCCCTCCGGCAACAGCGCCCTCAGTCTGTCCAGAGAGTCCATCCAGTCGCCCAGCGGATCGGCTTCAGGCTCCGTCGGCCAGACCGAAACGTTGGACGAAATACGCGGCAGGATCTGATCCCCGGCGATGAAGACGTCGTCCGACCGCCGCCACAGGCAGACGTGCTCGGGACTATGCCCCGACCCGACGACCACGCTCCAGTCGTCGTCGTCGATCTGAAGGCTGTCGCCGTCGGACAGTCGGAGATAGCTGCGCGGCATCGTCGCCACGCCCTTGCCGAACCCGCCGTAGTCGGCCCGCCAGCGCGCAACCTGATCGTCGCTCCAGCCCGCCGCACGATAATACCGCTCTCCGTCCGCTGGCGCATCGCCTGCCTCCTCGGCCATCAACATCCGCGCCGTCACATATTCCAGTCGCGACATCAGCAGCAGCGCGCCCGACCGCTCGCAAAGCCAGCCCGCCAGTCCGATGTGATCGGGATGCATATGGGTGCAGATCAGCCGCGTCACGGGCTTGCCGCCCAGCGCGCCATCCAGCGCCGTTTCCCACGCCGCGATGGTCGCCGAAGTCTTCAGGCCCGTATCGACGACGACCCAACCGTCCCCGTCCCGGATCGCGTAAACATTTACATGATCCAGTTGAAACGGAAGGGCGAACCGCAGCCACAGCACGCCGCGCGCAACCTCGATCGCCTCGCCCGCGCCGGGCACGGCGTCGAACGGATAGGTCAGCCCCCGCCCATCCTTCGCAACCGCCGTCGGCGCCGTCCCATCAGCCAAGTCAGTCTCCAATCGAAACGCGCAGATACTTAGCCCGTGTCCCTCGCCGCCGTCCACACCCGCCTTGACCCCACAATCTTCCAGCGCCACACCATCAGCTTTCTAATTCAGGCTCCCGAGGTTCTTCATGAAGTTCTCCATCGCCGCCCTTGCCATGGCGGTTGTGGCCGTCACGGCCGCGGCCGTGTCTCCCGTCTCGGCCCAAACACGTTCGGAAGAACAGCGTGACAATGCTGTTCGCGCGTCAGGCAATGCCCGGATGGGCAGCACCCGGGCGCCACGCGCTCCACGTCTCACGCCGGAGCAAATCAAGGCCAACGCCCAGGAGCAGGCCACTCAGGCTGGCACGGGTTGTCAGGTCACAGAAGCCAAGCTGCTTGGAATTACGGCCATCCAGACGTCCATCTACGAGGTCGCTTGTTCCGCTGGCCCTGGTTACATCATAGAAACAAAGACGCCTCCTCTGGCCACAGATTGCGTTCTCATCGCTCACACTGCGGCGGCGGCGCGCGCTGCTGATCCTCAAGCTCCCGTGCCGCCCCAGTGCACGATTCCCGCTAATCAGGACACGCAGCGTTTCCTGAAGGAATATGCGCAACAGGCGGAAGTGCCCTGCACCGTGGATGAGGTCAGCGTGGTCGGCCGCGCGAACGACAACGCAATTGTTTATGAGGCTGGTTGTTCTGGCGAGCAGGGATACTGGATCAAGAAGGTCAACGACGCTTGGAGCAAAACACCCTGCATCCAAGTCGTTGCTGAGAACGCCACCTGCCGTTACACAACGACTGGAGAAATCGCGGCCTCAGTCAAGAAGTGGCTGGCAGGCTCAGATGCCGCTTCTTGTAATGTGACTGAAGCCCGCCTGATGGGCAAGAATGCCAACGGCATCTTCTATGAAGCCAAGTGCGACGGCGCCGATGGCGTCATCGCCCGACTGAACGCCGAGAATGTCGTGCAGCAGATCTACCCCTGCGCCACCGCTCAGCAGATCGGCGGCGGCTGCAAGCTGACGACCGCTCCGGCCGTTGCGGCGGCCCCGGCCGGCGGTCGCCCCTAACCGAGCGACAAACTTGACGAAGGGCCGTCGGAGCGATCCGGCGGCCCTTTTCTTTTGCGCCCTCTTTTCCAAAACCGAGACGCAGCCTAGCGTCGCCGTCATGCGCATCGCCACTTGGAACGTGAACTCCGTCAACGCCCGCCTGCCCACCGTGCTGGCGTGGCTGGAGCAGGCCGCCCCCGACGTCGCCTGTTTCCAGGAAATCAAATGCGTGGACGAGAAGTTCCCGCGAGAGGCCTTCGAGAGCCTGGGCTACAACGTCGAGACCCACGGGCAGAAGAGCTACAACGGCGTCGCCCTGCTGTCGAAGTATCCGCTGTCCGACATCCGACGCGGCCTGCCCGGCGACGAGACCGACGAACAGGCGCGCTATATCGAGGCCTTGGTCGAGGCGCCCCGGCCCATTCGCATCGGCGCCCTCTATCTGCCGAACGGCAATCCGATCGCGACCGAGAAATTCGATTACAAGCTGGCCTGGTTCGATCGGTTGAACCGCCATGCCCAGGACCTGCTGGCGTTCGAGGAGCCGCTGGCGCTGTGCGGCGACTACAATGTCATCCCGGAAGCCGAAGACGCCAAGAATCCGGCCGCCTGGACCGACGACGCCCTCTTCCAACCCCAGAGCCGCCAGGCTTTCCGCGCGCTCAAGAACCTGGGCCTGGCCGACGCGCACGAGCTCGGCGGCGAACCGGCGGGAACCTATACCTTCTGGGACTATCAGGCCGGCGCCTGGCAGCGTGACCATGGCATCCGCATCGACTTCGCCCTGCTGTCGCCCCAGGCCGCCGACCGGTTCCGAGGAATCGAGACCCACCGCGACGCCCGCGACATGGAAAAACCCAGCGACCACGTTCCCGTGGTGGTCGATCTCGATCTGGAGGCCTGACGACCATGGCCGACGTCTTGCGGGTGGTGTTGCTGATCGCCCTCGCGGCGGCCCTGCTGACGACCCTGGCCCTGGCGCTGTCGTGGTGGATGGAGCCGCCGCGCCGCCTGCACCGCGCCATGCTCAAAACCCTGGGCGCCGCGCCAGAGGTCGAGGCCCTCTCGCCGGGCGAAGGTCGCGCCTGCGCCCTGAACTTCGACGTCGAACAGGTGGTCGTGCTGTGGGCCAACGGCGCCCATGGCCTGGTCTATGCCTTCGATGAGGTGGAGGGGGGCGAGATCATCGTGGACGGCCACGTCGTCGCCCGCATCCGCCGGGGCGAGGCGCGCAAATCACTGGACGTGCTGGCGCCCGATGCCGAACATGTCGTTCTGCGGCTGATGTTCGCCGACGCCCGCCACCCGGAGTTCGAACTGGCCCTGTGGGACGCCGCCCTGCCCGTCCAGACCGGCTCCCCTGGCGAGGCGCTCCGTCTCGGCCGCCGCTGGTTGTCGCATCTGGAAGCCCTGCTGAAGGGCTGAGACGCCGCATGGGCCTTTCAGTCGCCGCGATGCGGCGTTAGAAGCCCGGCTCACTCCTAACCGACATGCCTTTATCAGGGAGGCCGCCTTGGCCCGCCTTTTCGACGCCTATATCGTCGCCGACTGGACCGCCGCCGAAACCAAGAAGCTCGGCGACACCTCGCTGTGGATCGGCGTGGCCAAACGCGACGTGCGTTTCCGCCTCTATACCGAGACGCACAATGTCGCGACCCGGGCCGAAGGCGAAGCCCTTCTGGCGTCGATCCTGGCGGACCACAGAAAGCGCGGCGACCGGGTGCTGGTCGGGCTAGACTTCAACTTCGGTTATCCCGTCGGCACGGCCGCGCGGCTGAAGTTGGACGGAACCCCGTGGCAAGCCATGTGGAAGTTCATCGCCTCCAACATCGTGGACAAGGCCGACAACACCAACAACCGCTATCAGGTCGCGGCCAAGATGAACCGGCTGATGACCGACGAGGCCTGGCCTCTGTGGGGCGCGCCGGCCAAACAGGCCCAGCGCTGGTTGACCACGACCAAACCGCCCGTCGGCTCCGGCGCCGACATCCCCGAGTTCCGCGCCACAGAAAACGCCGCCCGCAAGGGCCGGCTTCAGCCCAAGAGCGTGTGGCAGATGCACGGCGCGGGCGCGGTGGGCGGCCAGACCCTGGTCGGCATCCCGGCTGTGCGGCGGCTGCTGGAAAGCCTCGGCCCATCAGGCGCCGTCTGGCCCTTCGGCACCGGCTGGCGCGCGCTGACGCCCGATGACGTGGAACCCTTGTCGGCCCTGGTCGTCGAGGTCTGGCCGTCGATGCACGAGACCAAGCCTCAACCCGGTGAGTTCAAGGACCAGGCCCAAGTCCGCTCAACGGCTGAAGCGCTCGCCCGGATGGACGAGGCCGGCGATCTGGCCGCGGCGTTCGCCCCGCCCAAGGACGCCACGCCGGAACTGATCGCCCAGGTCGAACAGGAAGAAGGCTGGATCCTGGGCGTCTAAAACGTTCAGTCAGCCGATTAAAGCTCGCGCCGCTGCGCGGGCTTCGTCGGTGATCTCCGCCCCGGATAGCATGCGTGCAATCTCTTCCTGACGGCGCTGGTCGTCCAGGGCGACGACGGTGGTGGTCGTCAGGCCGTCGCGATCGGCCTTCATCACCTTCCAGTGGGCGTGACCACGCGCTGCGACCTGGGGGCTATGGGTCACGACCAGGACCTGAGCCCCGCTCGACAGGCGTTTCAGGCGCGAACCCACCGCCTCGGCCACCGCGCCGCCGACTCCCTGATCCACCTCGTCGAAGATCATCACGGGCTGGCGCATGTCCTCACGGCTCGCCAGGGCCGCCTTCATCGCCAAGGCGAAACGCGCCAGTTCGCCGCCTGAAGCAATGGCGTCCAGCGGGCCGAAGTCGGTTCCGGCGTTCGTGGCGATCTGGAAGCGCACCGTCTCGACGCCGTCCGGCCCGCGCCGGCCCTCAATCGGTTCCAGCGCCACGCGGAACCGGGCGCGCTCCAGCTTCAGCGGACCCAGCTCTGCCATGACGGCGGCGGTCAGGCGTTCGGCGGCGGCTTCCCGCGCCGAGGTCAGGAAGGTGGCCGCCAGGTCATAGGCTTGCGCCGCCTCGGCCGCCTCGCGCCCGGCGTTGGCCAGCGCCTCCTCGCCATCCTCGATCAGCCGCAACTGCTCGCGCAGGCGAATGCGCAGGGTCGGCAGGGCGTCGACGGTGGTGTGCAGCTTGCGAGCGGCGGCGCGCAGGGCGAACAGACGCTCCTCGGCCTTGTCCAGACGGCCGGGCTCATAGTCGAAGGCGTCAGCGGCGGCGTCCACGGCGGCGAGGGCTTCCGCCGCCTCGACCATGGTGCGGTCGATCGCCTCCACGGCGGCCGACAGTTTGACGATGACAGGATGATCGCCCTCGGCGCCCGCTTGCCCTGCCCTCTGGCGCGCATGTTCGACGGCCCTCAGCGCCGCGCCCAGCTTCTGGCTCAGCTTGTCGCCGCCAAGCTGCGTGCGGGCGTCGCCCAGATCCGCAATGGCCTTTTCGGCGGCGCCCAGCAGGGCGCGTTCGCCTGCCAATTCCGTCTCTTCGTCGGCGCGCGGATCCAGCGCATCCAGCTCGGAGAGATTGAGGCTGATCTCCTCGCGCCGCGCATCGGCGTCCGCCGCCTGCGCCTTCAGCTCGGCCAGCCTGGCCTCGGCGGCCTTGAGCTTGGCGGAGGCCGAGGCGACCGCCGACAACTGCGGCTGCAGTCCGCCATAGGCGTCCAGCGACGCCCGGTGGGTGCGCCAATCCAGCAGGCCCACCGTCTCATGCTGTCCGTGCACCTCGACCAAGGCCGCGCCGATCTCGCGCACAGCCGTCACCCCGGCCGGCTGATCGTTGACATAGGCCCGGCTGCGGCCGTCGGCGCCTAGGACGCGGCGAAGGATCAAATCCTCCCCCGGCTGAACCTCGAACCCCTTTCCGGCGATCAGGGCCAGCAAATCGGGATCGTCGGGAGCCGAAAACACGGCGGTGGCCACGGCCTGTTTCGCGCCATTGCGCACCAGGCCTGCGTCGCCGCGTCCGCCGAGCGCCAGGCCAAGCGCGTCCAGAATGATCGACTTGCCCGCCCCGGTTTCGCCGGTCAGCACGGTCAGGCCGTTCTCGACCTCGAGATCGAGCACGTCCACAAGGACGACGTCACGAATGGAAAGGGCGGTCAGCATCGCGTCAGGCGCCGGCGGAACGAATCATGACCGACAGAATCCCGATCCCCGCCGGATTGCACAAGCCGTAGCGTGATCAGCCCGGAATGATCCGCTGCAGCCAGCTCTCGCGCTTGCCCTCGGGCGCCTTGTCCGGCGTCTGGCCGTTTTCGGTCAGCAGCGCATAGGCCTCAGCGTACCACGGGCTGCCCGGATAGTTGTAGCCCAGCACGGCGCCGTTCCGCGTCGCCTCTTCCTTCAGACCCAGCTGAAGGTTGACCTCGACCAGACGATACAGGGCTTCGGGCGTGTGCGAAGTGCGCTGGAAGTCCGGGTTGGCGATCACGGCCTTGTAGCGGTTCAGCGCCGCCAGCGGCTGGTTGGCGCGCTGATAGTAGCGGCCGATGTTCATTTCCTTGCCGGCCAGCTGGTCGTTGACCATGTCGATCTTGACGGCGGCGTCCGAGGCATAGGGCGTGCCCGGATAGCGGCGCGAGACATCCTTCAGACCCGCCAAGGCGGCGGTTGCGTAACCCTGGTCACGACCGACGTCGGTGATCTGCTCGAAATTGCAGACCGCCTTCATGTAGAAGGCGTAGGACGCCGACGGATTGCCGGGAAACAGCTGGATGAACCGGTCGGCCGCCGCGATGGCGTCGGCATAGGCGTTGTTCTGATAGTAGGCGTAGATTTGCATCAGGATCGAACGACGCGCCCAGTCCGAATAGGGGTGCTGGCGTTCGACTTCCTGGAAGTAGTCCACGGCGTCGGACCAGCGGCGCTGCTGCAGCCGATCATAGCCGGTGTTGTAGAGCGCCTCGACCGGACGTTCCTCGTAGGCCAGCTTGGGACGCTTGGTGCCCGAGCACCCTGAAATCGTCACTGCGGCGAGCGCCGCGGCCATCAGCACCATGCCGGAACGGAACTTAGAAGCGGACAAGGACGACCCCATGACGTGTGAAGGACGGCCATGAAGCCGTTCCCCTAAAACCAACGCGGCGACCTCTAGCACCCGCGACCGAGCCGCGCCATGCCGAGGAAAACTCAGCATACGACTTGCCCTGCCCGGCTCCACTGGTAAAGAGCGCGCCAACCGACCGCCGTTCATGGGGGGCGGATGACGGCGAAAGGATGACCGGCCGATGAAGCTGCTCTCAGGCAACTCCAACCGCGCACTGTCCCAGGCGATCGCCGACCACCTGGATGCGCCCCTGACCAAGGCCCAGGTCAAGCGGTTCGCCGACAACGAGGTCTTCGCCATCATCGAGGAAAACGTCCGCGGCGAGGACGTCTTCATCCTGCAGTCGACCTCCTATCCGGCCAACGACAACCTGATGGAGCTGCTGATCATCACCGACGCCCTGGTGCGGGCCTCGGCGAAGCGGATCACGGCCGTCATCCCCTATTTCGGCTATGCGCGTCAAGACCGTAAGACAGGAGGCCGCACGCCGATCTCGGCCAAGCTGGTGGCCAATCTGATCACCCGCGCCGGCGCCGACCGCGTCCTGACGATGGATTTGCACGCCGGCCAGATCCAGGGCTTCTTCGATATTCCGACCGACAATCTGGTCGCGACCCCCGTGTTGGCGCAGGACATCAAGGAAAACTACGCCCGTGGCGATGACTTGATGATCGTCTCGCCCGACGTCGGCGGCGTGGTGCGCGCCCGCGCCCTGGCCAGCCGCCTGGACGCCGATCTCGCCATCGTCGACAAGCGCCGGCCCAAGGCGGGCGAGAGCGAGGTCATGAACATCATCGGCGACGTGCAGGGCCGCCGTTGCATCCTGTTCGACGACATCGTCGATTCGGGCGGCACCCTGGTCAACGCTGCCAAGGCCCTGATCGACCAGGGCGCGACCGAGGTTTCGGCCTATATCAGCCACGGCGTCCTGTCCGGCCCCGCCGTCCAGCGCATCACCGACGGCCCGCTGAAGGAGCTGGTGATCACCAACTCCATCGAGCAACCCCACGAAGTTTTGAACTGCCCGAAAATCCGAGCGGTTTCCGTGGCTCCGCTGGTCGGAGAGGCTATCCGACGGATCGCCAACGAAGAATCGGTCTCGAAACTGTTCGATTAACTTTCGGATAACCATAAGGCCCGCCTTATAAGCGCCAACAGTGTTGGCGCTTTTTGCGCGCGTGATCGCCTGAGGAAGTCTCCATGAAAACGGCCCTACTGAGCCGCGGCCTATCCGCTGCCGCCCTCGCCGCCGCTGTCCTGCTCGCCAGCTGTGAGAGCGGACCTTCGAAGGCCGAGCTGGAGGCCCAGCGTCTGGCGGCTGAACTGGCTGCCCGCAAGCCGCCCCCCGTGTCCCTCAACCAGGGCGTTGCGGACGCCGCTGCGATCTACGTCGCTTACTTGCGCGAAGCCCAGACGATCCAGCCGGGCGGCTTCCCCGATGCGGAATCGATCCAGGCCGCCCTGCGCAAGGGTTCGGCTTATGACGCCGACCAGCTGTCGCGCGGGCTGATCGCATACGGCGCCATCATCGCCCTGCAGTCGCCAGAGTTTGTCGCCGGCGTTCAGCAGTATGCGATCGACCCGGCGCAACGTCAGCGCATGGTCGCCCAGATCGTCGCCGATCCGGCCTATGCCGCCACCCTGCCGGGCGCCGACGCGGCCGCCGGCCTGATCTCGGCGACGGTGGGCAAGGACGCCATCGCCATGCGCGCCATCGCCGAGGCGATCGAGCAGGACGCCTACACCATCCAGGGCCGCAGCGATCCGCGCCGCCAGTGGGCCATCACCCCCATCCCGAACCGTGAAGTGCGGCTGGAAAGCGCAAAGACCCTGTCGGCCGTGAAGATGCTGCCCTCGCCGGAGGAATCAAGCCGCCTGTTCGCCGCCGCCAACAGCGGCACGGGTCTGGGACTGGAGCCGTCGCGCAAAGGCCCGCCCTACACCCCTGCCGTCGTCCGCTCTCTGGCCATCGCGGCTCTGGGCGCGCTGGGGGCCGGCGGCGACGAGGCCCGGGTCAACACCGAGGCCCTGACGCACGAGCCGAACAGCGAGTTCTGCATGGATATGTCCAAGCTGATGCTGTTCCAGTGCCTGGCCGCCTCGCGCCCCAGCTATGAGGACATCTTCTGCCTGGGCCGCCACATCACCCGCGACCTCGCGACCTGCACCACCGAGGCGACGCAGATCACCACCATCGTCGTCGGCGATCCTCAGGAAACCGGCGCCGCGCCGGCGCGCACGCCCATCTCTGTCACCGTCCCGCAAGCGACGCCCGTTCCGACCCCGGCGGTTGCGACAACCCAATCGCTGAACACCGGCCCGACGACGCGCTAGGTCTTCCTGCCCAGATCGACGAAAGGCCCGCTCCGAGCGATCGGGGCGGGCCTTTTTCTTGGGCGGACAGCCTATTCGTAGCCGTGCGCCGCCTCGTTGATGACCTGTGACGGCATGGACGAAAAGTCCACGGCGACCGGCGTTGCGGTCTTGGACTGATAGGTCCGAAGCACGTGCGTCAGACGACGACGCACCTCACGTTCGGCCTCCGTGCCGGTGTCGAGCGCCAGGGGCGCCAGGCAGAAGTCGATGATGGCTTCGGTTCGGGTCAGCGGTTCCATTTGCGGGTTCCTTTCCGGTTTAAGCCGCGTGGGTGAACTGGGCGGTCTCGGTCGAGTCCTTCAGCGCCGTCGTCGAGGACGTGCCGTTGGAGATGACCGTGGCGACCTGGTCGAAATAGCCGGTGCCGACTTCGCGTTGGTGACGCGTGGCGGTGTAACCGATGGCCTCGTTGGCGAACTCGCGCTGTTGCAGCTCCGAATAGGCCGCCATGCCGCGATCGCGATAACCGTCCGCCAGCTCGAACATGGAATTGTTCAGGCTGTGGAAGCCGGCCAGGGTCACGAACTGGAACTTGTAGCCCATGGCCCCCAGCTCGCGCTGGAACTTGGCGATGGTGGCGTCGTCCAGCTTGGCCTTCCAGTTGAACGACGGCGAACAGTTGTAGGCCATCAGCTTGCCCGGATGGGCCTTCTGAACGGCTTCCGCGAACTTCTTGGCGTCGTCCAGATCCGGATGCGACGTCTCCCACCACAGCAGGTCGGCGATATTGGCGTAGGACAGACCTCGCGCGATGCAGTGATCCAGACCCGTGCCCTCCTTCAGGCGGAAGAAGCCCTCGGGCGTGCGGTTGTCGCGATCGATGAAGGGCTGGTCGCGCTCGTCGATGTCCGAGGTGATCAGCTGCGCGCTTTCGGCGTCGGTGCGGGCGACCGTTATGGTCGGCGTGCCCAAGACGTCAGCGGCCAGACGCGCAGCGACCAGGTTGCGCTCATGCGCCTGGGTCGGGATCAGGACCTTGCCGCCCAAGTGGCCGCACTTCTTCTCGGACGCCAGTTGGTCCTCGAAGTGGACGCCGGCCGCACCCGCCTCGATGAAGGCCTTCATGATCTCAAAGCTGTTCAGCGGCCCGCCGAAACCGGCTTCCGCGTCGGCGACGATGGGAACGAACCAGTCGCGCTTGGCCCCGCCCTCGGCATGTTCGATCTGATCGGCGCGTTGCAGGGTGCGGTTGATGCGGCGGCACAGCTCCGGCGCGGCGTTGGCCGGATACAGCGACTGGTCGGGATACATGGCGCCGGCCGTGTTGGCGTCGGCCGCGACCTGCCAGCCCGACAGATAGATGGCCTTCAGGCCCGCGCGGACCATCTGCATGGCCTGGTTGCCGGTGACGGCGCCCAACGCATTGATGAAGGGCTCGTCGTGTAGCAACTGCCACAGGCGGTTGGCTCCGCGCTCGGCCAGCGTATGGGTGATCGGCACCGAGCCGCGCAGGCGCAGGACGTCTTCAGGGGTGTAGGGGCGCTCGATGCCGTCGAAACGGCCAACGGGCGAAGGCACCAGATCGGCGAAGGTGGTCATGGTCGAACTCGGTCTCTGAAGGGCGCGGCCGCAGCCGCCGTCTCGAAGACAAGAACACGCGACGGTCAAAACTGATACAGACCGAAGCCCACAAACGAAGTCGTCTTGTCACATTATGACTTTGCTTAGTCAGTCACGTTGTGACAACATGCATCGATGAACGCCGCCGCTGATCGCAAGCTGTTCCTGGGCGCCCGGCTCAAGCGGCTGCGGCGCGATCTGGGCCTCACCCAGACCGCCATGGCCGCCGATCTGGACGTTTCTCCAAGTTATCTCAATCACATAGAGCGTAACCAGCGCCCGGTCTCAGCCCAGCTGCTGCTGCGATTGGCCGACACCTATGACGTCGATCTGCGCGCCCTGAACCAGGGCGGGGCGGCGGACGAGGCTCGGCTCACGGAAATCCTGACCGACCCTCTGTTCAAGGGCCTGTCCGCGCCCCGGCATGAACTGGTGCAACTGCTGGAAGAGGCGCCCGGCGTGGCCGACGCCCTGCTGCGCCTCTATCAGGCTTTCGATGACGGTCGCACGCGCGCCCGCGCCGCGGCCGAGACGGGCGAAAGCCCGATCGAGACCAGCCCCGCAGAATGGGTGCGCGAATACATCCAGTCCCGCGGCAACCATTTCCCCGAACTCGACCAGATGGGCGAGGCCCTGTCCGACGCCCTGTCCGCCGAGGCGCCCGCCCACACTGACGGCTTCGAACCCGCCGCCCGTCATCGGTTGGCGGCCAAACACGATCTGGGCGTCCGCACCCTGCCGGCCGAGGTCATGGTGGAATGGACCCGCCGTTACGACCTGCACCGCCGCCGTCTGCTGCTGTCGGAAACCCTGGGGCCGTCCTCGCGCGCCTTCGCCATCGCTTATCAACTGGCCCTGGCCGAGCAAGGGCCGGCGCTCAACGCGCTGGCGGAGGCCGCGAACGCCCCGGACGCGCCCACTCGATCGCTGCTGAAGGTCGCCCTGACCAACACGCTCGCCGCCGCGACCCTGATGCCCTACGCCAACTTCCAGCGGGCGGCGGAAGACACCGGCTACGACCTGGCCCGGCTGCAGGCCCGTTTCGGCGTCAGCTATGAACAGGCCGCCCACCGCCTGACCACCCTGTCACGCCCCACGGCGCGCGGCGTGCCCTTCTTCCTGATGCGGGTCGATCAGGCGGGCAACATCTCCAAACGCTATGCGGCGGGCGCCTTTCCCTTCTCGCGCTTCGGCGGCGCCTGTCCGCGCTGGCGGCTCCATTCGGCCTTCCGCACGCCCGGCCGCATCGTCACCCAGATCATCGAGACTCCAGACGGCGGCCGCTGGTTCACCTTCGCCCGGACCGTCGAGCGGCAAGGCCACGACGGCTATGACGAGCGCCACGACCTCGCCGTCGGCCTGGGGTGCGAACTGCGTCATGCGCATCGTCTGGCGTATGCCCACGGCATCGACCTGCAGAACCCCGAGGTCACGCCCATCGGCCCGGCCTGCCGCCTGTGTCACCGTCACCCCTGCGCCGAACGCGCCGCCGCCCCCATCGACCGCCCGCTTGCGGTCGACGACTGGTCCAAGTCCGTCAGCCCCTATCCGTTCGGCGCGGCCTGAGGTCTAGCGCCTCTGATCGGCCGTGCGGTCGCGGATGGCGTGGAACTCGGCGGTCGGCTTCCACGCAGGCCAGCTCTCGCTGTCGGCCACCGTCAGCCCCAGCCGATACAGCAGGTCCAGGTTCTGCAAGGCGGCCGTGAAATCATAGTCGGCCCGCCATTCGTCGGTCAGCTTGTGATAGTATTTGGCCATCGCCCCCTCGTAATAGGGTTTGCCCGCCTCGATCCCGCCCTCGACGAAGTCACGGCCCGTCCACGGCATCAGCGCCGGCACCCCTCCGGCCGCGAAGTTGAAATGGTCGGAGCGGTAGTAGAAGCCTTCCTCCGGATAGCCGTCGCCCGTCACCACCCGTCCCTGCACGGCCGCGAACCGGCCCAGGATGTCCTCCAGCTCGGACTTGCCGACGCCGAACACCGCCACGTCGCGCGTCGCCGGCGTGAAGGGCAGCATGTCGATATTGATGTCCGCCGCCGTCTTAGCCAGCGGATAAACCGGCTCGGCCGCATAGGCCTCCGACCCCAACAGCCCCTGCTCTTCGGCCGTGACGTGCAGGAAGACCACGGTGCGCTTCGGCGCCGGCCCGGCCTTGAACGCCCGCGCCATCTCGATCAAACCGGCCGTCCCCGACGCATTGTCCCAAGCGCCGTTGAAGATGTCGTCGCCCTCGGCGTTCGGCGTCCGGGCCTTGCCGACGTGGTCCCAGTGGGCGGAATAGAAGACGTACTCGTCAGGCCGCTCCGTGCCCGGGATCTTGGCCAGCAGATTGTTGGAGTGGATGACTTCGGTGGTCTCGGCGATATCGACGCTGAGCCGCACGCCCAGATCGATCGCTCCGCCCAAGCCGGTTGTCTTCGCCCGCTCCACGGCGGCTTCCAGGGACGCGCCGCCGATCGCTGTCGCCGTGGCCATGTTGATCGATCCGCTGAATCGCGGGTCCTGCGCGCCCTTGATCGTCATCTGCGGCCGGGTCGCGCCGCCCACGGCGCGACGCCAGCGGTTGTCCTGGTCCTGAAGCGTGATGACGCCCACGGCTCCCCGCTTCAGCGCCTCCTGGGTCTTGTGCGTGGTCGAGCCGTAGAAGTTGGGATCCTCGCCCATCACCGTCGGCTGGCCGCGCAGAATGACCACGACCTTACCGGTCAGGTCCGCATTGCCATAATCGTCCCAGGTCGGCCCCGAAATGCCGTAACCGGCGAAGACCAGCGGCGCAGAGGCCGTCACGACCGGTTCCGCCGACCCGGCCCGCAGGGTGATGTCTGTTCCCGACACCAGCGGATGCGACACGCCGTCCGCCCCGGTCCAGGCCGCCGTCGGCGCCCGCTCTGGCGTGAACCGGACCAGATCGACAGGCTGCAGCCATGATCCGTCGCGCCCGCCCGGCTCCAGTCCCATCGCCTCATACTGCGCCTGCAGATAGGCCAGGGTCAGCCGTTCGCCGATCAGGCCGGGGAACCGGCCCTCCAACTCGTCCGACGCCAGATATTTGATGTGGTCCGACAGGCGCTGGGCGCTGAACTGAGGCGTCGCGGCTGAGGCGACGGCGAAGGCGTCCAGCTTGGGCGCCGGAGATGCGACCGGCGTCGTCGCGCAGGCGGCGAGTGCGAGCGCCGCGAGGGCGACGAGGGGTGAACGGCGATGGATCATTGCATTTACTCGACAGGCGGAATGGCAAAAGGGGCGGAGATTCCTCCCCGCCCCATCTCGATATGTAAAAAGACTAGCGACGTTCGGACGCCGTCGTCGCGCGCACCGGCGCGAACTCCGAACCCGACTTCCACTGCGGCCAGTCGCGACCGTTCGCCAAGGCGCGACCGACATCGTAGAAGACGGTCAGATCCTCGATCATGCCGCTGTAGTCCCAGTCGGGCGACCACTCATCCGCCGCCTGGTGATAGCGTTTGGCGCCGTATTCCGACCGCGCCGCCTCGCGCGCGGCGATCGGTTCGTCGCGGAAATCGCCCCGGCTGCCGGCATAGGCCATCGGCACGCCACGCTTGGCCAGCGGGAAGTGGTCCGAACGGTAATAGGTGCCGGCCGCATTCTCGTAATCCGGGACCAGCGATCGCCCTTGCGGCTGGACCGCCGCCGCCAGACGTTCGTCGAAGTCCGACTGGCCATATCCGGTGACGCCCAGCCCCGTAACGCGGCCATAGACGTTCATGGAGTCCATGTTGAACCCGCCCACCGTCTTGGCCAGCGGATAGACCGGGTTCACCGCATAGTATTCCGAGCCCAGCAGGCCGCTTTCCTCGCCGGTGAAGCTGATCATCACAATCGAGCGTTCGGTGCGCGGCGCGCGACCGAACATGCGCGCCAGCTCCAGCAGACCCGCTGTGCCCGAGGCGTTGTCCACCGCCCCGTTGAAGATGCGGTCGCCGGTCGCATCCGGCTCGCCCATGCCGATGTGATCCCAGTGGGCCGTATAGAGGATCGTCTCGTCCGGATGGGTCGTGCCCGGCAGGCGGGCGATGACATTGTGGCTGGTGACCTGATTGGTGGCCACGTCGAACTCGGTCGAGAAGGATGCGCCGGGCAAGGCGACGGGCTGGAAGTCGCGGCTGCGCGCCTGGACCTTCAGCGCCTCGAAATCCAGACCCGCACGGCGGAACAGGTCGACCGCCACGTCACGCTGGATCCAGCCCTCCATCGGCACGCGTTCGGCCGCTGCATTCTGGCGCAGGATGTCGAACTGCGACACGCCCCAGGAGTTGGCGACCGTCTGCCAGCCGTAAGACGCCGGCGCCGTCTCGTGCACGATCAGCACGCCCGCCGCCCCCTGTTTGGCCGCCTCCTCGTATTTGTAGGTCCAGCGGCCGTAATAGGTCATGGCCTTGCCGCCGAAGGTGTTCAGCGCCGGCTCCTCGAAGTCGGCGTCATTGACCAGCACGACCAGGATCTTGCCGCGCAGGTCCTGGCCCTTGAAGTCGTTCCACTGCCGCTCGGGCGCGTTGATGCCGTAGCCGACGAAGACCAGCGGCGCGTCCTTCAGGCTGACGTGTTCGGTCGGGCGGCGGGTCGAGATGGCGACCTCGCGCCCTTGCGTCATCGGCAGGGTCCAGTCGCCCAGCTTCAGCGAAGCGCGCACATTGGACTGGGTGAAGCGGTTCAGGATCACGGCCTGCGTCCACTGGCCGTTCGGCCCGCCCGGCTCGAACCCGGCGGCGGCGTAGCCTTCGCTCAGATAGCGGATGACCTTTTCCTCGGCTGGGGTGGCGATGCCCCTGCCCTCGAAGCTGTCGTCCGACAGCGTCTTGATGTCCTGTGAGATGCGCGCCGCATCGAAAGTCGGGATCGTGTGAACCGCAGCGGGATCAGACGCCGTGGCGCAGGCAGACAAGGCGACGCTCGCTAAAAGAACGGCGGCGAAAGAAGAGACGAGACGCATGAACTGAAGGCCCCACAGCCAGAAACGATGCGCGACCCTAGGGGGCGAACTTCGCCCTGTCGATGCTGCGTCCCGGACCTTTCGTCGCAAACGAAAAAGCCCGCCGTGGCGAACCTCGGCGGGCTTGCGATTTCGATCCGGCGGCGATGGCCTTAGTGGGCGACGCCCTTCCAGATGCGGCGGTAGGCGACATAGGTGATGCCGGCGAACAGCAGCAGATAGATCATCACACCGAACCCGGCCTGTTTGCGCTCGACCATCTTCGGCTCGGACGTCCAAGCGATGAAGGCCGCGACGTCCTTGGCGTACTGATCCACCGTTTGCGGCGAACCGTCGTCATAGGTGACCAGGCCGTCCTTGAGGGGCGGCGGCATGGCGATGAAGCCGCCCGGCGGAACGTGCTTGTGATCGCCGGTCCAGAACGGCGTCAGGTCCCCGGCCATATAGGGATTGTAGTGCTGCCCGTCGCGGATCTGCAGGCCGGCCGGAGCCGCCTTGTAGCCCGACAGCAGCGAGTAGATGTAGTTTGCGCCGTCGTGGCGGGCCTTGGCCATGACCGAAAGGTCGGGCGGGGCTGCGCCGCCGTTGCCCGCCGCAGCCGCCGTGGCGTTCGGATAGGGGGCGCGGAACTTGTCGGCCGGCGTGGCGTCGCGCTGGATCGGCTCGCCGGTCTCGCTGTCGATATCACCGACCTGCACTTCCTTGGCCAGAGCCTTCACGACCGGGTTGTCGTTCGGGTTCGGATACTTCGGATTCCAGAACGGCCCATGACGGTCGCCCAGGTTCCGATAGTGCATCAGGTTCATGCTGTGACAGGCCGAGCAGACCTCGTGATAGACCTTGTAGCCGCGTTGCAGCTGGCCTTGGTCATAGGTGCCGAACGGCCCCTCGAAGCTGAACCCGCCCGAGCGCGGATGAGCGGCGGCGCCCGACGCCATGGCGGGAGCGGCGGCGCTCAGCAGACCCAGCGCAATCGCGGCCGAGGTGATGATCGTCTTGAACGACACGGTCTTCATTCCAATCGTCATGACTTTCAGACCTTGTGCTCGACGGCGCCGGCGCCGGTCAGGACCGGCTCGGAGATCGTCGCCGGGATCGGCAACGGCTGCTCCTTCAACCCGACCAACGGCATGATGATCAGGAAGAAGACGAAGTAGTAGAGGGTGAAGACCCGGGTCAGCCACAGGTAGGAGTTCAGGTCGCCGTCGATCAGGGTGAAGGTCTTGAACGACCCGATCACCGGCGCGTCGGGCAGCTGACCACCGCACCAGCCCAGGCCCACGCCCACCACCAGGAAGATGATGAAGAAGGTCCGCATCGTCGGGCGATAGCGCATCGAGCGCACCTTGGACGTATCCAGCCAGGGCAAGACGAACAGCACGCCGATGGCGCTGAACATCGCCACCACGCCGCCGAACTTGTCCGGGACGGCGCGCAGGATCGCGTAGAAGGGCAGCATATACCACTCGGGCACGATGTGCGCCGGCGTCTGCAGCGGGTTGGCCGGGATGTAGTTGTCGGCGTGGCCCAGCGCGTTCGGCTGATAGAAGACGAAGATGGCGAACAGGATCAGGAACAGGATGATCGCAAAGCCGTCCTTGACCGTGAAATACGGGTGGAACGGCAGCGTGTCCTTCTTCTCGCGATCCTTGGGGATCAGGATGCCGACCGGGTTGTTCTGACCGGCCGAGTGCAGCGCCCAAAGGTGCAGCACGACGCAGCCCAGGATCGCAAACGGCAGCAGATAGTGCAGCGAGAAGAAGCGGTTCAGCGTCGCATTGTCGATCGCCGGGCCGCCGCGCAGCCAGATCAGGATCGGCTCGCCCAGCACCGGGATGGCGCCGATCAGGTTGGTGATGACCTCTGCGCCCCAGAACGACATCTGGCCCCAAGGCAAGACGTAACCCAAGAAGGCGGTGGCGATCATCAGGAAGAAGATCACGCAGCCGATGATCCAGATCATCTCGCGCGGCGCTTTGTATGAGCCGTAGTAGAGGCCGCGCAGCATGTGCAGATAGACGGCGATGAAGAACATCGATGCGCCGTTGGCGTGGACGTAGCGGATCAGCCAGCCGCCGTTCACGTCGCGCATGATGCGCTCGACCGAGGCGAAGGCCAGGTCGACGTTCGGCGTATAGTGCATGGCCAGAACGATGCCGGTGACGATCTGCGTCATCAGGCACAGGGCCAGGATGCCGCCGAAGGTCCACCAGTAGTTCAGGTTCCGCGGCGTCGGCAGGGACATGTAGTCCGCGCCGAAACGGATGATCGGCAGCCGGGTGTCCAGCCACTTCTCGACGCCCGTCTTCGGGACGTAGGTGCTCTCGTGATCGCTCATGATTCCCCCTTGGTCCTCAGCCGATCTTGACGCGGGTGTCGGACAGATAATCGTATTCCGGCACCACCAGGTTCAGAGGCGCCGGCCCCTTACGAATGCGGCCGGAGGCGTCGTAGTGCGAGCCATGGCAGGGGCAGAACCAGCCGCCGTAATCACCCGCGCCGAAGGTCGGCACGCAGCCCAGGTGCGTGCACGAACCGATGACGACCAGATATTTCTCGTGACCGGGCTTGGTGCGCTCGGCGTCGGTCTGGGGCTGTTTCAAGTCCGGGGCGTGATCGTCCGCGATGACCTTCTGCAGCTCGGCCGGGGTGCGGTAGCGCACGAACACCGGCTTGCCCTGCCATTTGATGACGACCTGCTGGCCTTCCTGAACCTTGGTCAGGTCGAACTCGATCGACGCCAGCGCCAGCGTATCGGCCGCCGGATTCATCTGGTTGATCAGCGGCCAGGCGATCATGGCGCCCGCGCCGACCGCTGCGGCGCCCGCCGCGATGTAGATAAAGTCCCGACGATTGGGATCACCGCCCTCAGGGCTGTGACCGTCTTCCGTATGCACGACCGATTCGGCCACGTTTCCACCTCTCGAACGCCGCAGAAGACCCCAAGGGCGTCCCCAGCCACGGCACGAACCAACAAAAGACGCCGGGAATCCCCGACGGCCCGTGACTTGCGCCGGTTTGGACGCAAGCTGCTGACGTTTCTTGCGAAACGCTCGCAAACAGACCGCGACAAACCCCCTCGCCGCGCGTATGTCAGGCCTTAAAATGCGTCTCGCCCTTTTTCAACCGGACATTCCTCAGAACGTCGGAGCCTGCATCCGATTGTCGGCCTGTTTCGGCATCGATCTGCATGTGATCGAGCCGACGGGCTTCCGTTTCGATGACCGCGCCATGAAGCGCGCGGCCCTCGACTACGGCCCGCTGTCGCACATGACCCGCCACGCCGACTGGAAGGCCTTCCAGGCGGATCGTCCGGCCGGGCGGCTGGTGCTGCTTACGACCAAGGGCGCGACGCCCCTGCCCGATTTCGTCTTCCAGCCCGACGACACCCTGCTATTCGGCAAGGAAAGCGCCGGCGCCCCCGACTATGTCCACGCGGCCGCCGACGCGCGCGTCGTCGTGCCGCTGCGACCCGACGCCCGCTCGCTGAACCTGTCGGTCACCGCCGGCATCGCCCTGTGGGAAGGCCTGCGCCAGACGGGCGGGGTCGGTCAGTTCTGAGCCGAAGCGGGCTCCAGCCGCGCCATCGACGGCCGCTCGCCGGCCTTTGACGCCGCGACGGCCTCGACCGTCCGCATGACCCGCAGCAGGTTCTCGCCGGCGATCTTGCGGATGTCGGCCTCGGTCCAGCCCGCCGCCATCAGGGCCGCCAGGATGCGCGGATAGGCGTCCACCCCGCCCATGCCTTCCGGCAGGCTGCCAATGCCGTCGAAATCGGCGCCCAAGCCGACGTGGTCAATGCCCGCCACCTCGCGCACATGCTGAATATGGGCCACGACGTCGGCCAAGGTCGCCTGCGGCGTCGGATTGGCGGCGGTCCAGGCCGTCAGCCCAGCCTCCACCGCGCCGGGATCACCGGGGTTCAGGGTCTTCAGCCGCGCCTCCTCGCCCGCCTTGGCGCCGTTCCAGGCCCGCACCGCCTCGGACACGAAACCGGGCGCCAGGTTGATCATCACGATGCCGCCGTCCTGCGGCATCATCCGCAGCACCCGATCCGGCACGTTGCGCGGATGATCCGTGACCGCCCGCGCCGACGAATGAGAGAAGATCACCGGCGCATCGGACACGCGCATGGCGTCCAGCATCGTCTCTTCGGAGACGTGGCTGAGGTCGACCATCATGCCCAGCCGGTTCATCTCCTTGACCACCGCCTCGCCGAACGGGCTGAGGCCTCCCCATTTCGGCGCGTCCGTCGCGCTGTCGGCCCATGTCGTGGTCTTGGAGTGGGTCAGGGTCATGTAGCGCGCACCGGCCCGGTAGAATTCCCGCAGCAGCGCCAGGGAATCGTCGATCGAATAGCCGCCCTCCATCCCGATCAGGCTGGCGATCCGACCCGACTTGAACACCGCGTCCACCTCGTCCGCCGTGGTCGCCAGGCCGAAGGTGTCGGGATGGGCGGCGATGATGCGCTTGGCCGTGTCGATCTGCTCAAAGGTTTCCTCGACCGCCTCCAGCGGCGTCAGGCTGGCGGACACATAGACGGACCAGAACTGCCCTCCGACGCCGCCGGCCCGCAGGCGCGCGATGTCGGTATGCAATTTGGTCGAGGCCGCCAGATTCTTCGTCAGATCAACGGCGTAAACGTCGTTTCCGTATTGCTGTCGCAACGCCCACGGCAGGTCGTTGTGCCCGTCGATCAGGGGCGTGGTCTTCAAGATCTCCATCACTCGCGCCTCGTCGGCGTCCTGGGCCTGGACCGCCCCTCCCAGCGCGAGCGAGGCGACGGCGACGGAGACGAGACGACGGATCATGGGCGGGCTTTCTGATAATGGCAGACAGCCATTAGCGCCCGCGATTCTGCTTATGACAACCTGTCCGGATGACGCCGCCGCCGCGACGTGGTTCAAGCGCGCCATGAGCGACGCCGTCTTCTCCGATCCGCTCGACCTGAAGAAGGTCGAGACCCGCGCCTGGTTCGAACATCTGCGCGACCGCATCCATGCCGCCTTCGAAGCGCTTGAGGACGCCGCCCCCGCCGACCTGTTCCCCGGCGAGCCCGGTCGCTTCGTCCGCACCGCATGGGAACGGCCCGAGGGCGGCGGAGGCGTCATGGGCATGATGCACGGTCGCCTGTTCGAAAAGGTCGGGGTCCATGTCTCTACCGTCCACGGTGCCTTTCCCGCCGACTACGCCAAGAATGTGCCCGGCGCCGACGTCGATCCGCGCTTCTTCGCGACAGGGATCAGCTTGATCTGCCACCCCGTCAGCCCGCGCATTCCGGCCGTCCACATGAACACCCGCTTCATCGCCACGACCAAGAGCTGGTTCGGCGGCGGCGGCGATCTGACGCCTGTGCTAATGGCGGATCGTCGTCAGGATCACCCCGACACCGTGGCCTTCCACGCCGCCATGCAGTCCGCCTGCGACGCCCACGACCCGACCTGGCACGCCAAATACAAGGCCTGGTGCGACGAGTATTTCTATCTGCCCCACCGCAAGGAGCCGCGCGGCACCGGCGGCGTCTTCTATGACCATCACGACAGCGGCGACTATGACCGCGACTTCGCCTTCACCCGCGACATCGGCCTGGCCTTCATGGACGTCTATCCTCGCATCGTCGCCGGCCGCATGGCCGAGCCCTGGACGGCCGAGGAGCGCGAGGAACAGCTGATCCGCCGGGGCCGCTACGTCGAGTTCAACCTGCTCTACGACCGCGGCACCATGTTCGGGCTGAAGACGGGCGGGAACGTCGACTCAATCCTGTCGTCCATGCCGCCGGTGGTGAAGTGGCCCTAAAATAGATCCGCTCATCCCCGCGAAGGCGGGGACCCAGTGTTGTCGTTCGCACAGTTGTGTGGATGACAGCCCCGAACCCACCCGAACATTGATCGCCCAAAGGACTGGGTCCCCGCTTTTGCGGGGATGAGCGGATTGGGGGAAATTACCCCATCGCCTCAACGAACACGTCGCCGGCCCGGCTGCGATAGCGTTCGCGGTGTCGTAACAGGCGGAACGGCCGCTCCGGCAGGGTGAAGGGCGCCGTCACCAGCCGCCCGGCGGCCACCGACGCATAGGCCACGCTTTCCGACAGGGCCGTGGCTCCCGCCCCCGCCTCGGCCGCCGCCAGCACGGCTTCGTTCGACGGCAGGGTCATCGACACCGACAAGGTCGTGGGATCGACCCCCATGTCCCGCACCGCCGCCTCCAGCGTCGACCGCGTCCCTGATCCGACCTCCCGCAACACCCACGGCTGGCCCGACAAATCCTTCGCGTCCAGCCGACGTCGCGTCGCCCACGGATGGTCTGGCGTCACCAGCACGGCCAGCCGATCCGACCCCACCTGAACCTGCGACAGGGCCGGTTCGTCCACGGCCCCCTCGACCAGGCCGATCTCGGCAGCGCCGCTCAACACGGCCTGCGCCGCCTCGCGCGTGTTTCCGATTTCGACGGCGAGTTCGACGCCGGGATAGGCCCTGTGGAAATCCACCAGCCGGCGCGGCAGCCAGTAGCTGGCGATGGTCTGGCTCGCGAATACCGCCAGACGCCCGCGCCGCAGGGCGCTCATGTCCGCCAGCGCCGCCTCGGCCGCCGCCGCTCTCGCCAGCACCGCCTTGGCTTCAGGCAGGAAGGCGCGGCCGGTCTCGTTCAGCACCACGCCACGCCCGACCCGATCGAACAGCCGCACGTCATGCTCGGCCTCCAGAGCGGCGATGGCGTTCGACACGGCCGACTGCGTCAGGTTCAGCGCTCGTGCCGCCGCCGTCACGTGATCACGCTCGGCGACGGCGACGAAGATGCGCAGACGTTCCAAGGTCACGATTGATCTCCAGATCGGATCAAAACGACCATAACTATCCGTTGGACCGCCGTCGAGGGCCGGCGCATCACGCTTGACGATGAAGTCCGCCGCCCTGCCCGTCCCGCTTCACGCGCCCATGCTGACGTCGGCGACGGCGTTTGCGCGCAAAATCCGGCCCGGCGTCCTGCTGTGCCTGCTGGTCACGCTGGCGGCCATCGGCCTGACCAGCATCGAGCGCGACGTGATCGGCCATGTCTGGCTGGAGCCGCTGGTGCTGGCCATCCTGCTGGGCGCAGCCGTCCGCACCGCCTGGACGCCTGATTCGCGGTTTAAGGCCGGGATCGACTTCTCGGCCAAGACCTTGCTGGAGGTCGCGGTTGTTCTGCTCGGCGCCTCGGTCAGCGCCGCCACCCTGTCGTCGCTGGGCCTCGGCTTCGTCCTGGGCATCTTCGCCCTGGTCGCGCTCGCCATCGTCGTCGGTTTCGGCGTCGGTAGCGCCCTGGGTCTGAACCCGCGCATGGCCCTGCTGGTCGCCTGCGGCAACGCCATCTGCGGCAACTCCGCCATCGCCGCCGTCGCCCCCGTCATCGACGCCGACGGGAAAGAGGTCGCCGCCTCCATCGCCTTCACCGCGGTGCTGGGCGTGATCGTGGTCCTGGCCCTGCCCCTGCTGGGCGGCCTGATCCATCTGAATGGCCTGCAATACGGCGCCCTGGCCGGTCTGACCGTCTATGCGGTGCCGCAGGTTCTGGCCGCCGCCGCGCCCTTTGGCGCGGTCGCCACGCAAACCGGCACGGTGGTCAAGCTGGTGCGGGTGCTGATGCTCGGCCCTGTCATCCTCGCCCTGTCGCTGATCTTCCGCGAGCGCGCGCCCGGCGCTGCAAAGCCCGGCCTGTCGCGCCTGCTGCCCTGGTTCATCATCGGCTTTCTTGTCATGATCGGCCTGCGCTCGTTTGACCTGATCCCGCAGGCCGCGCTGGCGCCCATGGCCGCCGCCTCGGGCCTGCTGACCGTCGTCGCCATGGCCGCCCTGGGTCTCCAGACCGACATCCGCGCCGTCGCCCGCGCCGGCGGCCGCGTCGTCGCCGCCGTCATCCTGTCGCTGGGCGCCCTGGTCGTGCTGGCGCTGGCGCTAATCAGGCTGCTGGGCCTTTAAATCCCGCTGCCGTAATCCTCGACCGGCGGCGGCGTCAGCAGCAGGAAGGCGCGGATCCAGGCCGTCAGCACCGCCCGGTCGTTGGGCCGCTTCAGACTGTCGATCGCCTGATCCGCCACATCATGCGGGATGCGCGCCCCACGCCGCCCCTCTATCAGCGCCGCCGCATAGTCCGGCTGGAACTCCGGGTGACACTGAAACGAGATCGCATCGTCGCCCCAGGCCAGGCCGGCGTAGGGCGTAAACCCGCTGGACGCGATCACCCGCGCATCGTCCGAAACGGAGACGACCTGATCCTGGTGCGACACGGGAATGGCGATCGTCCGTGCGCGCGGATGCATCCACGGCGCATCCTCACGCACGTCATAGCGGTGCAGCCCCACGCCCCAGCCCTTGTGCGACTTCTCCACCACACCGCCGAACGCATGGGCCAGCGCCTGATGCCCGAAACAGATGCCGACCAGCCGCGTCCGCCCCCGCGCCCTCCTCAGCCAATCGATCAGCTGCGGGATCCACGGCAGGTCGTCATAGACCCCCGCCGCCGACCCTGTGACGATGGCCCCCTGAAACGCGGAGGGATCGCCCGGCAGTTGCCCCGACTGCACGTCGAACCGCGTCGTCGGCACGCCCTCGCCCAGCAGGGCCCGAAACCGTGCCGGATAGTCGTCGAAATCGTCCTTCAGATGCTCCGGCGGGTGTCCGGTTTCCAGAATGGCGATGCGCGTCATGCCACCAACCTAGTGACTGCGGTCAGAAGGTCCAGACCTCGGCCCGTCCGCCCGCTTCGCCCAGCGCCCCCGCGACCCAGCCGCAGATCTCGGCCGCGGCCGCTTCCGCGCCCGCCGGCGGATTGACCACCACCATGGCGCAGCCGTTCATCTTCATCGGATTGGTCAGCGGCCTCAGCCGCGCCTCGGCGACCAGGGTCGGCCCCGCCTTGCCCTGCAGCCGCCGGATAAAGCCGTCGAAGGTCTCCAGATCCTTCAGCGGCGTCCAGATCGCCACCGTCGCCGTCGGATCGCGCTTCACCACCGAAATCGCGGTCTCGGCCGAGCAGATATAGTCGTCGGGCTTTTCGAAAGGCGGGTCGATCAGCACCAGCGGCCCGCGCACCTTCGCGGCCTCAGCCGCCACCGCCACATAGCCGTCGCCCTCGCGCGCCTCGGCGTTCGTACGTCCCGCCAGCGCCTCGGCCAGCATGGCCCGCACTGGCGGGTTCAGCTCGAACCCGACATAGCGACCACCGGGCGTCAGCGCGTCCGCGATCAGCAACGGCGACCCCGGATAGAACCGCGACCCGCCCTCAGGATTCAGCGCCGCGACCTCGGCCGCCAGCGCGTCCATCAGCGGCGTCCGCCCCTCGGCGGACATCAGCCGCGCCACGCCGGCCTCGGCCTCCTTGGACCGCGCGCCGTCGCCCGACAGATCGTACAGCCCCGCCCCCGCATGGGTGTCGAAGACCGTCAGCGGCCCCGCGGCCTGCCGCGCCTTCACCAGCCACAGCACCAGGGCGTGCTTGACCAGGTCGGCGAAGTTTCCGGCGTGAAAGCTGTGGCGATAGTTCATGCCGCCTCGTCTCGCGCCCGGACCGCGCGGTCAAGCGGAACTCGCGCGCCAGACACGGCGTTCGGCCCAAGTCCTTGTACGGAAAGATGCGATGGCCGCCAAAACCACCCTCACCGACGCGCAACGCAAGCCGCCCAAGGGCGTCGCGACCCAGGCCAAGCGCGGTCTCGACCTGCGCGACAAGCACGACCGGGGCGGCACCGAGGTCGGCGTACGCCGCGCCCATCAGTTGGCGGATCAGAACCCCGTCTCGGACGAGGACATCAAGGACATCTACAGCTATTTCGCCCGCCACACCGTCGACAAGGACGGCAAGGGCTGGGGCAGCCGCACCGATCCTTCGGCCGGCTATATTGCCTGGCTGCTGTGGGGCGGCGATCCGGCCGAGCGCTGGATCAAGCGGCTGCACGACCGCCTCGAAAAGGCGAACGGGTGATGGCCGACGGATCGTACGCCTTCGACATCGCCGCCGAAGTCCCCGAAGGCCTCAGCTATTGCAGCGACGAGTTCGCGGGACTGACCCGGCGCCGCGCCGGCAAGGGCTGGTCCTATCGCGACGCCAAGGGCAAGACCGTCACGGACGCCAAGACCCTGGACCGCATCCGCGCCCTGGCCATTCCGCCCGCCTGGACCGACGTCTGGATCTGTCCCAAGGCCAACGGCCACATCCAGGCCACCGGCCGAGACGTGAAAGGGCGCAAACAATATCGCTATCACAATGACTGGAGTACGGCCCGCTCCGAGAACAAGTTCGACAAGCTGCCCGCCTTCTCGCGCAATCTGCCGAAACTGCGCGACAAGGTCGAACATGACTTGGCCCTTCGCGGCGTCTGTCGTGACAAGGTGCTGGCCACCGCCGTGCGCCTGCTGGAGATTACCCTGATCCGGGTCGGCAACTCCATCTACGCCAAACAGAACCGCAGCTACGGCCTGACGACCCTGCACAAACGTCACATCGATGTGGATGGCGCGGCCCTGACGTTCGAATTTCGCGGCAAGAGCGGCAAGGATCACAGCGTCAGCGTCAAGGACCGGCGCCTCGCCAAGGTGGTGCGACAGCTGGAAGGCCTGCCCGGCCAGCAGCTGTTCAAATACCGCGCGGCCGACGGGACGCTGTGCCCGGTCGATTCCGACGACGTGAACGCCTACATCCGCGAGGCGATGGGCGAGCAATTCTCGGCCAAGGACTTCCGCACCTGGGCCGGCACCGTCTCGGCGGCGCGGGCGCTGCGCGACACCGAGGCTCCGACCTCCCCCACCGACGCCAAACGCAAAATCACCGTCTGCGTCAAGGCCGTCGCCGGCCTCTTGGGCAACACCCCCACCGTCTGCCGCGCCTCGTACGTTCACCCCAAGGTCTTCGCCCTTTTCGAAAGCGGTGAAATCGGCAAGGCCTTGCCGGGCTCGGAGACCAAGGGGTTCGAAAAAGCGCTGATCAAACAGCTGCTCGCTGTCTGATCAGCGTTACGCGTCTCTCAGGCGGCCTTGTCCCAGTCCAGCACGACCTTGCCCGACTGGCCCGACTTCATGGCTTCGAAGCCTTCGCGATAGTCGGCGTAGCCCAGGCGGTGGGTGATCAGCGGGCTCAGATCAAGCCCGGCCTTCAGCAGGCCCAGCATCTTGCGCCAGGTGGTGAACATCTCGCGCCCATAGACGCCCTTGATGGTCAGGGCCTTCAGGATGATCGCGCCCCAGTCGGTTTCCATCGGCTTGCCGGGAATGCCCAGCAGCGCCATGCCGCCGCCCATGATCAGGGTGTCGATGCACTGTTTGAAGGCGATGGGCGAACCCGACATCTCCAGCGCCACGTCGAAGCCGACTTTCAGGCCCAGTTCCTTCATGACATCGTGAATGTCTTCCTTGGTCGTATTCACGGTGCGAACGCCCGGCGCGACCTTCTGCGCCAGCTCCAGCCGGAAGTCGTTGATGTCGGTCAGGACAACGGTGCGCGCGCCCGCGTGACGGGCGACAGCGGCGGCCATCATGCCGATCGGGCCGGCGCCAGTGACCAGCACGTCCTCGCCCAGCAGGTCGAACTGTTGCGCCGTGTGCACCGCATTGCCGAACGGATCCAGGATCGAGCCGATCTCATAGGGCACGTCGTCCGGCAGTTCGATGACGTTGAAGGCCGGCGCCACGACGAACTCGGCGAAGGCGCCCTGACGGTTGACGCCAATGCCGCGCGTCTTGGGGTCCAGGTGAAAATGTCCGGCGCGGGCGGCTTCCGAGTTCAGGTCGATGACGTGACCCTCGGCCGAGACGCGCTGGCCGATCCTCAGCGGACGATCCACATCCTTGCCGATGGCGACGATCTCGCCGGCGAACTCGTGGCCGGTGATCATCGGGGTCGGAACGTTCTTCTGGGACCACTCGTCCCAGTTCCAGATGTGGATGTCGGTGCCGCAGACGGCGGTGCGATGCACGCGGATCAGCACGTCCTCCGGTCCCGCCTTGGGGATCGGCGCGTCGATCAGGTCCAGGCCGACGCCAGGCGCGGTCTTGGCCAGGGCCTTCATCGTGTCGGTCATAGTCTCAACTCCCTGAAATCACGGCTCCGGGTTCATCCCGAAACCCGCGGCTGAGGCCCCACGCCTCCTCGCCGCTTGGTCTTCGTCGATGGCGGGCGAAAGGGGCTAAATGACGCCCAGTTCTCGTCCCGCCTGAGTGAACACTTCGACCGTCCGGTCGATCTGATCGAAAGTATGCGCCGCCGACATCTGTGTGCGGATTCGCGCCTGGCCGCGCGGCACCACGGGGAACGAGAACCCGATCACATAGACGCCCAGCTCCAGCGCACGGGCCGCGAAATCCTGCGCCAGTTTGGCGTCGCCCAGCATGACCGGGATGATCGGATGTTCGCCGTCCAGCAGGGTAAAGCCTGCGTCCGACATGGCCCCGCGATAGCGATGGGCGTTGGCCGACAGGCGGGTGCGCAATGCATCGCCTTCCGACCCTTGGGCGATGCGGATCGCCTCCAGGCTGGACCCGCACACAGCCGGCGCCAGGGCGTTGGAGAACAGATAGGGCCGCGCCCGCTGTTTCAGCAGTTCGACCACCGACTTCTTCGCGCAGATGAAACCGCCCATGGCGCCGCCCAGGGCCTTGCCGAAGGTGCCGGTGACGAAATCCACCTCGACACCGTGATGTGCGAACGAGCCCTTGCCTTGCGGGCCCAAAAAGCCCGTCGCGTGGCAGTCGTCCACCATGATCAGGGCGTCGTATTTGTCGGCCAGCGCCCGGATCTCGTCCAGCTTGGCGATATAGCCGTCCATCGAGAAGGCGCCGTCGGTGGCGATGATGATGTCGCGGGCGCCGGCCGCGCGAGCCTCCTTCAGACGGCTCTCCAGCTCGTCCATGTCGGAGTTGGCGAAGCGATAGCGTTTGGCCTTGCACAGCCGAACCCCGTCGATGATAGAGGCGTGATTCAGGCTGTCGGAGACGATGGCGTCGTTCTCGCCCAGCAGCGGCTCGAACAGACCGCCGTTGGCGTCGAAGGCGGCGGCGAACAGGATGGCGTCCTCGAAACCGAGATAGGCGGCGATGGCCGCTTCCAGCTCCTTGTGGATCTCCAGCGTGCCGCAGATGAAGCGTACGGACGCGGTGCCCGCGCCCCACTTCGCTTGCGCCGCCATCCCGGCCTGGGTCACGCGCTCGTCGCCGGCAAGGCCCAGATAGTTGTTGGCGCAGAAGTTCAGCACGTCGCGTCCGGCGACCTGGATCACAGGCCCCTGGCGCGAGGCGATGATGCGTTCGGGCTTGGTCAGGCCCTGGGCGTCGATCTCGGACAGTTCGCCGGCGACGCGGTCGTAGAAGCTTTGGGTCATGGGCCGCGACCTACGCCGATTTTCGATCGGTTTCCACCCGCCTCAGGTCGCTGGCGCCGGGTTGGCCTCGGCCCGGATCGGACTGACGCGAATGCGGCCGCCGCAGGGGCTGAACGAGAACGGCAGGCTGACGGCGGCGGTATCGCTGGGCGCCGTGACCTTTATCGTGGCCGCGTCGGGACAGGTCTTTTGCATGGCTTCGTTAGGCACGACGCTCCAGGCCATTTCGAAATAGGCCTTGGCCCGGGGCGCCAGTTGGACAGGCGTCGGGACCTGGCCTTGGCGGAAATAGCTTCCGGGACTCTGTTCGGCGCGAATGGACGAAAGGGTGCGCCCCCGCGCGTCCTGCAAGGTCACCGTCGGATAGCCGGTCAGGCTGCACGCCTGGGTTCCGATATTTTGAAGACTGAAGTTGCTGACCCGATTTCCGGCGCCCGCATCCCCTTCGCCCGCCGCCAGCGTCAGTTGCGGCCCCTTGCAGGGCAGTGCAGCGGGCAAGACCCCGCCGGTCGCCTCGGTCGGCGTCTGACTCGGCGTCGGCAGCGGTCCGGGCGTCGTATCAGCCCCGGGGATCGGCCGCGAGCAGCGCTCCAGCACCGCGACACCGGTGGTGCCGTCCGGACCCAGGCGGCTCAGCGTGCCGCTCTCCTGCCCGTCGCGCGTCGCCGTCCACCATTCCACCCCGCCGCCGACATAGCGCGCCCCGCTGGCGGCCTGCACCGAACGCAAGGCATAGGTCTGGTTCTGATGGGTTAGCCTGGCGTTGTCGCTGTCGACATACTGGACCTGAAGCGTCGCGCCGCTTTCGCAGGCATAGCCGACCGAGGGCGCGTCGGATGCAGGCGCGGCCGCTGGCTCGACCGGCGCGGCGGGCTGTTCGGGTTCGGTGCGCGAGCAGGCTGCGGCGCCGGTCAGGGCGGCGATTGCGACGAAGGCGGTCAGGCGGTGCGACATCATGTCATGTCCTCTGGTTTCGCCTTCAACGGCCCAACCTGAACAAAGGCTCCGCTTAATGCCCTGCTTTTGGCGTCTCCATCAGCTCGATCAACACGCCGCCCATGTCGCGTGGATGCAGGAAGACGACCGGCGTCCCGTGCGCCCCGATGCGCGGTTCGCCCGTGCCCAGGATCGTCACGCCCTTGGCGCGCATCTCGGCGACGGCGGCGTGGATGTCCGCGACCTCGAAACAGACGTGGTGCTGGCCGCCCTTCGGGTTCTTGGCCAGGAAGCCGACGATGGGGCTGGTGTCGTCATAGGGTTCGATCAGCTCGATCTGGGCCGTCGGCGTATCGACGAAACAGACCTTCACGCCTTGCGCCGGCAGGTCGAACGGCTCGCCGATCTTCGTAGCGCCCAGGATATCGCGATACAGTTTGATCGACTCGGCGATGGAGGGCGTGGCGACGCCGACGTGGTTCAGGGCGCCGATCATGACTTGTCCTTGTCGGGGGCGGGCTGGGCGTAACCCAGACGCTGGTTCAGCTTCTCGATCAGGTCGACCGCCGTATCGGCGATGGCCGAACCGGGCGGATAGACGGCGGCCGCGCCCATATCGAGCAGAGGCTGAACGTCGGACGGCGGGATCACCCCGCCGACCACGATCATGATGTCGGGCCGGCCCAGTTTCTCCAGCTCGGCCTTCAGCTCCGGCACCAGCGTCAGGTGCCCGGCCGCCAGCGACGATGCGCCGACCGCGTGAACGCCCTTCTCGACCGCTTCCTGGGCCGCCTCGGACGGCGTCTGGAACAGGCTGCCGGCCGTGACGTCGAAGCCCAGATCGCCGTATCCGGTCGCGACCACCTTCTGGCCTCGGTCGTGCCCGTCCTGGCCCAGCTTGGCGATCAGGATGCGCGGCGGTCCGCCGTCGTTCTCGACGAAGGTCGCGACCATCTCGCGGGCGCGGGCGAAGCGGGCGTCGGTCCCCGCCTCCTTGGCGTATACGCCCGACACGGTCTGGACCGTCGCGACGTGGCGGCCGAAGGCGGCCTCCAGCGCGTCGGAGATTTCGCCCACCGTCGCCTTGGCGCGGGCCGCCTGAACCGCCAGTTCCAGCAGGTTGGCGTTCCTGCGCGCGCCCTCGGTCAGGGCGTTCAGCGCCGCATCGGTCGCCGCCTGATCTCGCTCAGCGCGCAGGCGCTTCAGCTTGTCGATCTGGGCCGCCAGCACCGCCGCATTGTCGACCTTCAGCATCGGAATGTCGTCGACGACAGGGTTCAGATATTTGTTCACCCCCACTACCGTCTGCTGGCCGGTGTCGATCCGGGCCTGGGTCTTGGCGGCGGACTCCTCGATCCGCAGCTTGGGGATGCCGGCTTCGATCGCCTTGGCCATGCCGCCCAGGGCCTCGACCTCGGCCATGTGGGCCCTCGCCCGTTCGGCCAGTTCGTGCGTCAGCCGTTCGACATAGAAGCTGCCGCCCCAGGGATCGATGACCCGCGTCAGACCCGTCTCCTGCTGCAACAGGATCTGGGTGTTGCGCGCGATCCGGGCCGAGAAGTCGGTAGGCAGGGCCAAGGCCTCGTCCAGCGCATTGGTGTGCAGGCTTTGCGTCTGGCCGCCCGCCGCCGCCATGGCCTCGACCATGGTGCGCGGCACATTGTTGAACACGTCCTGCGCGGCCAGCGACCAGCCCGACGTCTGGCAGTGGGCGCGCAGCGACAGCGACTTGGGATCGGCCCCGCTCTCTTTCCTGACCGCCTCGGCCCACAGGAGGCGGCCGGCGCGCATCTTGGCCACTTCCATGAAATAGTTCATGCCGATGGCCCAGAAGAAGCTCAGGCGCGGCGCGAACCGGTCGATCGGCATGCCCGCCGCGACGCCAGCGCGCAGATACTCGATCCCGTCCGCCAGGGTGTAGGCCAGCTCGATATCCGCCGAGGCCCCCGCCTCCTGCATGTGATAGCCGCTGATCGAGATCGAGTTGAACTTCGGCGTCTCCTGCGCCGTCCAGGCGAAGATGTCGGCGATGATCCGCATCGAGGGTTCGGGCGGATAGATGTAGGTGTTGCGGACCATGAACTCCTTCAGAATGTCGTTCTGAATGGTCCCGGTCAGCTTGGCGTGCGGCACGCCCTGTTCCTCGGCCGCGACGACATAGAGGGCCAGGATCGGCAGCACCGCCCCGTTCATCGTCATCGAGACCGACATCTGATCCAGCGGGATCCCGTCGAACAGGGTGCGCATGTCATAGATGCTGTCGATGGCGACGCCCGCCATGCCGACGTCGCCCTTCACCCGCGGGTGGTCGCTGTCATAGCCCCGGTGCGTCGCCAGATCGAAGGCGATGCTCAGTCCCTTCTGCCCGGCCGCCAGGTTGCGTCGATAGAAGGCGTTGGACTCCTCGGCGGTCGAGAAACCGGCGTATTGGCGGATCGTCCAGGGATTGCCCGCATACATGGTCGGATAGGGACCACGCACGAACGGCGCGAACCCCGGCAGGCCGTGCGGGTGATCCAGCGCGTCCGTGCTGTCGGGAGCATAGGCGGTCTCGACCGTCAGCCCCTCGGGCGTCAGCCAAGGATCCCGCGTCGGCCCCTGCCCGGTCGCATCGAGGTTTAGGGCGATCTTGCTGAAATCGGGGAAACTCATTGAGCCGTCTCCTCGAAAGCCGCGGCGAACCGGATCGGAGACAGGGGCTCGCAGACCCGCTCGACAGGCACGGCCGCCTCATCGGCCGCCTCGACCGGCGCCGGCCGCACGTCCGCGTCCACATATTTGGTCACGCCGATGATCTGGGCCGCACCGTTCGTCAGCGCGGCCTCGCGCACGGCGCGAGCGCGCGCGATGCGGGGTTGGATGATCGAGCCCTTCAGGGCCTCGACCAGACCGCCCTCGGCCTCGATCATCTGGAACTCGGCCCAGCCGGCCTCGGCCAGATCGCGCGTCCGGGCGTCCAGATACCAGGAGCCGGCGGCCGGATCATCGACCCGACCCAGATTGGCCTCCTCCATCAGGACTAGCTGAGTGTTCCGCGCCTGACGCCGGGCGAAGGCGTCCGACGTCCCGGAGGCGCGGGTGAAGCCGTCCAGCACCACCACGTCCGCCCCGCCGACCGCGCCGGCGAACCCCGCCGCCGTCAGCCGCAGCAGATTGGGCCAGGGATCGCGCGCCGACAGCATCCGTCGCGACGAGCGCGCTTCGATAACCGCCGGAACATCCACGTCGAACGCCTTCGTCAGGCTGGCCCAGATCAGCCGCATGGCCCGAACCTTGGCCAGGCTGTCAAAATATTCCGCATCGACCGACAGGCCGACGACGGTGCCGCGCAAAGCCGCCTCGACCGACATCCCGGCCTCCACCGCCGCCTTCGCATGCGCCACGACGCTGGACGCCGCAAAGGCCAGCTCCTGCGCCGCCGAACCGCCCGCCTCGTGCGCTACACGCCCGCTGGCCAGAAAGAAGGTCGCGTCCGGATAGGCCCCCGCATGACGCGCCGCCGTATTGGCCGCCAGGCTCAGATGCTCTTCAACCGAACGCGGGGCCCCGCCCGCCTCTGCGAAGGCCGAGACCGGGTCCATATGGAATCTCAGCTTGGCGCGCGGAGACCCCTTGGCGACGACCGCCAGGGCGTTGGCCGCATCCGGCCCGTCGATCCCAGCGTCCAGCGCGACCGGCGCCAACTCAAGCGCCACGCCTTCCAACGCCCGACCCAAGGGCGCGGAATCCGCCAGCACCCGCCCCTTCAGCACCACCGACGCCGCGCCATTCTCCAGATCGGTCAGGACGGCCGCGTTGACCGCCTCGGCATCGTCGCCCTCCACCAGCGTCCGCAGATCCCAGGCCCGGCCTTCAGAGTCGGACGGACGAGGGGCGAAGATCGGCTGCACGCCCGTCGCGCCCGCATACAGCGGCCGCGTCACCAGCTGATCGGCGTCGAGATCCATCAGCGACTCGATGGGTCGATCCTTCAGCGCCTTCTGGGCCGCCTCGCGCCATTCCAGCGGCGTGGGCGCGGGAAAGCCCGTCATCACCCGAACTCCACCAACACGTCGTCCGCCGCCACCGGATCGCCGTCCTTGGCGCCGACGGCCTTCACCACCCCGTCGCGTTCGGCCTTCAAAATGTTCTGCATCTTCATGGCCTCGATGATGGCCACCGTCTCGCCGGTCTTGACCTCCTGGCCGACGACCACCGGAATCGAGACCACCAGACCGGGCATCGGCGACAACACCATTTTGGAGGTGTCCGCCGCGACCTTTTCCGGCAGGCGCGCATACAGTTCGGCGACGTGGGGCCGCAGCACCCGCACCCGCGCCTTGGCCGCACGGTGGCGGATGTCGAAGCCGTCGGCGACGCGCTTGACCTCGGCGGTGAAGGGCTCGCCGTCCAGATCGGCCTTGAACTGGGCCAGACCCGGCCGCCAGTCGATGTCCGACAGTCGGATGTCGCCCCCGCCCGTCAGGGTCAGGATCATCTCCTCGTCCTCGTCATAGGACAGGCCGACGCCGTGCGGCGTCTTGTCGATCATCACGATCCAGTCGGTGCGGTCCGACGGATCGCCGTCCTGTTCGGCGATGACCTCGTGCATGGCCAGGGCCGAGGCGATCAGGATCCGCTCCTGATCCTGAGTCGGCTTCAGGCCGTGGAAGCCGTCAGGGAACTCGTCCTTGATATAGCTGGTCGACAGATTGCCCGACTTGAAGCGGTCCTGATCCATCACCGCGGCCAGGAAGGGCACATTATGGCCCAGGCCCGACAGATGGGTGTCCTCCAGCGCGCGGGCCATGCCCTCGACCGCCGCCTCACGCGTCTCGCCCCAGGCGCACAGTTTGGCGATCATGGGATCGTAGAACATGCTGATCTCGTCGCCCTCGCGGACGCCGGAATCATTTCGGACCACATAGCCGTCCTGCTCGCCCTCCTCCGGCTGCTCGTAGCGAACCAGACGCCCGATCGAGGGCAGGAAGCCGCGATAGGGATCCTCGGCGTAGATGCGGCTTTCGATGGCCCAGCCGTCGATCTTCAGGTCATTCTGTTCGAAAGCCAGTGTCTCGCCCCAGGCCGAGCGGATCATCTGTTCGACCAGATCGACGCCGGTGATCAGCTCCGTCACCGGATGCTCGACCTGCAGCCGGGTGTTCATTTCCAGGAAGTAGAAGCTCTTGTCCTGACCGGCGACGAACTCGACCGTGCCGGCCGAGTCATAGTTCACCGCCTGAGCCAGGGCGACCGCCTGCGCCCCCATGGCGGCGCGGGTGGCCTCGTCCAGCAAGGGGCTCGGCGCCTCCTCGATGACCTTCTGATTGCGGCGCTGGATCGAGCATTCGCGCTCGAACAGGTGGACCACATGGCCGTGCTTGTCGCCCAGCACCTGGATCTCGATGTGGCGCGGATCGACGATGAACTTTTCCAGAAAGACCCGGTCGTCGCCGAAGGCGTTCAGCGCCTCGGCCTTCACCGCCGCAAACCCCTCGGCCATGTCGGCGTCCGAATGGGCCACGCGGATGCCCTTGCCGCCGCCGCCGGCCGAGGCCTTGATCATGACCGGATAGCCGATCTCACGCGCGATCCTGACCGCCTCGTCCGGCGTCTCGATCAACCCCATATGCCCCGGCACGGTCGAAACGCCTGCCTCGGCCGCCAGCTTCTTGGAGCTGATCTTGTCGCCCATGGCCTCGATGGCCTCGGGGTTCGGCCCGATGAAGGCGATCCCTTCGTCTCTCAGCCGCCGCGCGAACCCGGCGTTCTCGCTCAGGAAGCCGAAGCCCGGATGCACGGCCTGCGCCCCCGTTTGGCGCACCGCCTCGACGATCTTGTCGGCCACCAGATAGGACTGCGCCGCCGGCGTCGGCCCGATCAGCACCGCCTCGTCGGCCATCTCGACCGCCAGCGACCCGGCGTCGGCCTCCGAATAGACCTGCACCGTCTGGATGCCCATCTTGCGGCAGGTCTTGATGATCCGAACCGCGATCTCGCCCCGGTTGGCGATGAGGATTTTGGAGAACATGTCTGAGCCTACAGCGGAATGTTGTCGTGCTTCTTCCAGGGGTTCTCCTGGACCTTGTTCTTCAGCGTCCGCAGCGCCTTCACCAGCCGCCGTCGCGTCCCGTGCGGCATGATGACGTCGTCGATATAGCCTAGGCCCGCCGCCACGAACGGGTTGGCGAACCTGTCCTTGTATTCTGCTTCGCGTGCGGCCAGAGCTTCGGGATCGCCGGCCTCTTCGCGGAAGATGATCTCGACCGCCCCCTTGGCGCCCATGACCGCGATCTCGGCGGTGGGCCAGGCGTAGTTGACGTCGCCGCGCAAATGTTTCGAGCTCATCACGTCATAGGCGCCGCCATAGGCCTTGCGCGTGATCAGGGTCAGTTTCGGCACCGTCGCCTCGGCATAGGCGAACAGCAGCTTGGCCCCGTGTTTGATCAGGGCGCCGTACTCCTGCTTGGTCCCCGGCATGAAGCCCGGCACGTCCACCAGCGTCACCAGCGGAATGTCGAAGGCGTCGCAGAAGCGCACGAACCGCGCGGCCTTGCGGCTTGAGTCGATGTCCAGAACGCCCGCAAGCACCTGGGGCTGGTTGGCGACGATGCCGACCGTCTGTCCGTCCAGCCGGCCGAAGCCGCAGATGATGTTCTTGGCGAAATCGGCCCCGATCTCGAAGAAGTCGGCCTCGTCGACCACCTTCAGGATCAGCTCCTTCATGTCATAGGGCTGGTTCGGATTGGCCGGGATCAGGGTGTCCAGCGACGGCTCATCCCGTTCGGGTTCGTCATAGCTCTCGCGCACCGGCGGCTTTTCGCGGTTCGACAGTGGCAGGAAGCCGATCAGGCGGCGCACCTCCGACAGGGCCTCCAGATCGTTCTCGAACGCCCCGTCCGCCACGCCCGACTTGCCGGCGTGGACGCGGGCGCCGCCCAGGTCCTCGTGGCTGACCACCTCATTGGTGACGGTCTTCACCACATCGGGACCGGTCACATACATGTAGCTCGTGTCCTTCACCATGAAGATGAAGTCGGTGATGGCGGGCGAATAGACGTCGCCGCCCGCGCACGGCCCCATGATCACGCTGATCTGGGGAATGACGCCGCTGGCGAGCGTATTTTGCAGGAAGATGTCGGCGTAGCCCGCCAGGCTCTCCACCCCCTCCTGGATCCGCGCCCCGCCGGCATCGAACAGGCCGATGATCGGCGCGCCGGTGGTCAGGGCCATCTTCTGCAGCTTGACGATTTTGGCCGCATGGGCGCCCGACAGGCTGCCGCCGAAGACGGTGAAGTCCTTGGAGAAGACATAGACCAGCCGTCCGCCGATGGTGCCGCGACCCGTAACCACCCCGTCGCCGGGGATGCGCTGGTCCTGCATGCCGAAGTCGTGGCTGCGGTGCTCGACGAACATGTCGGTCTCCTCGAAGGAGCCTTCGTCCAGCAGCACGTCGATGCGTTCGCGCGCCGTCAGCTTGCCCTTGGCGTGCTGGGCGGCGATACGCTTTTCTCCACCGCCCGGTTTGGCGGCGGCGCGACGGCGCTCCAGTTCTTCAAGGATGGCTTGAGTCATGATGGATCTTCGCCTCTCGTTCAAAGAACGCGTGGCGCCTTCATCGCAAAATGGCAAACGCAACTTTGCAAAAAGTGTGGAACTGCGCGGGCTTGCAAAGGATGGCGATATGATCTGCAAAGTTGCGAATGGCTGAGAAGCTTTTCTTAGGCGCCAAACTGCGCAAGCTGCGCGAGGCGCGCGGCTGGACGCTGGAGGCCTGCGCCGAGCGGCTGGGCCTGTCGCCGTCCTATCTGTCGCAGATCGAGACCAATCAGAGGCCGGCCACCGCGCGGGTTCTGATCGCCCTGACCCGCGCCTTTCACGTGGACGCCAGTTTGTTCGATCTGGAAGGCGACGCCCGCCTGATCGCCGACCTGCGCGAGGCCACCACCGACATTGCGGGCCCGATGATGGGTGAGGCCGAGCCGCCCACGGCCGCCGAGCTGAAACAGGCCGTCGCCAACACCCCGCGCCTGGCCCGCCAGTTCCTGGCCCTGCACCAGACCTTCCGTCGTCTGGACGAGCGGGTGAAGGCGCTGGACGACACCCTGGGTCGGGACGAGCACGGGGCCAGCGTGGCGCTATTGCCCTACGAAGAGGTGCGCGACTTCTTCCACTATCGCGACAACTATATCGACACGCTGGACACGGCGGCCGAGGCGCTGGCGGCGAGCCTGGTTCAGGACAGCCAGATCGAGCGGGCGCTGGAGGCTGCGCTGAGCCAGGCGCACGGCGTCCGCGTCGCCTATGTCGCCGGTCAGGAGGCCCTGCGTCGCTACGACCCCGCCAACCGCGTCCTGACGCTGGACGCCTGGCAGCCCGGCGCGACGCGGTCGTTCCAGCTTGCGCACCAGCTGGCCCTTCTGTCCTTCCGCGATTTGATCGAAGCCGAACTGGATCAGGCCGCCTTCCGCACCGACGCCGCACGGGACGTGGCCCGCGTTGGCCTGGCCAACTATGCGGCCGGCGCCCTGCTCTTGCCCTATCGCGCCTTCCTGGAGGCCGCGCGCGAGGAGAAGCACGACATCGACCGGCTGCGGACCCGGTTCCAGGTCAGTTTCGAACAAGTCTGCCACCGGCTCTCGACCCTGCAGAGGCCGGGCTGGCGCGGCGTGCCTTTCTATTTCGCCCGCGTGGACATGGCCGGCAACATCACCAAGCGCCACAGCGCCACCCGCTTCCAGTTCGCCCGCTTCGGCGGCGCCTGCCCGCTGTGGAACGTGCACGAGGCCTTCGCCGCGCCCGACCGGATCGGGGTGCAACTGGCCGAGATGCCCGACGGCTCGCGCTACATCTCCATCGCCCGCAGCGTGTCCAAACCCAGCGGCTCCTACCTCGCCAACGACCGTCGCTACGCTCTGTCCCTTGGATGCGAGGTCGAACACGCGGGCGCCCTGGTCTATGCCGCCGGCCTCGATCTGAACGGCCCCGCCGCGCGGATCGGCGTCAGCTGCCGCATCTGCGAGCGCACCGACTGCACCCAGCGCGCCTTCCCGCCCCTAGACCGGACCCTGCACGTGCCAGAGAACGAGCGCGGCGTGGTGCCCTATGTGCTGGATGGCCCGCGCCCCGACCGCTATTGATCGGGGCATGACCTCTCATGCACCTATCGGCGTCGCCGTCGTCGGCTACGGCCTGGCGGGCCAGACCTTCCACGCCCCCCTGATCGCCGCCACGCCCGGCCTGCGCCTGGCCGCCGTCGTCTCGTCCCGACCCGAAGCGGTCCACGCCGACCTGCCCGACGTGGAGGTGCTGCCGAACCTGGACGCCGCATTGGCCCGCGACGACATCGGCCTGATCGTCGTCGCCACACCGGACGCCCTGCACGCCGAACAATCGATCGCCGCGCTGAAGGCCGGCAAGTCGGTGGTGGTGGACAAGCCCTTCGCGGCGACCCTGGCTGACGCCGAAGCCGTCGCTGCCGTCGCAGCGTCATCGCCCGGCGTTTTCAGCGTCTTCCAAAACCGCCGTTGGGACGCCGACTTCCTGACCCTGCGCCGCCTAATCGACGATGGCGAACTGGGCGACGTCGCCGTGTTCGAAAGCCACTACGACCGCTTCCGTCCGACCGTCACCGACCGCTGGAAGGACAAACGCGACGGCGGCGTCTGGGCCGACCTGGGTCCGCACCTGATCGACCAGGCGGTCCAGTTGTTCGGCCCGCCGCTAGCCATCTATGCCGACCTCCAGGCCCAGCGTGTCGGCGCCACGGCCATCGACTATGCCCACGTCCTGCTGCGCTATGACCGGCTGCGCGTCATCCTGAACATGAGCCACCTCGCCGCCGAGGCCAGCCTGCGCTACGTCGTCCACGGCACGGGCGGCAGCTTCATCAAACACGGCCTCGACGCTCAAGAAGGGCAGTCCAAGGCCGGCTTGCGTCCCGGCGACGCGGACTGGGGCCTCGATCCTTCGCCCGGCGTGCTGACCAAACAGATCGACGGCGAAACCGTCCGCACCACGCCGGTTCCGGAGCGTGGCGACTATCCCGCCTTCTACGCCGCCATGCGCGAAGCGATCCTCGGCGAGGGCCCGCCGCCCGTCCCCGCCGATCAGGCCCTGACCGTCATGCGCATCCTGGATGCCGGTCTGCGTAGCGCGGCGGAGCGTCGCGAGATCGCTCTCTAGCTCTTCTTGCGGCCCTTCGACGTCGCCGCAGGCGCGTGAGCCAGTCGCAGCAGATTGGCCGCGCCCGGCGCACCGAACGGTGTGCCCGCCAGGATCAAGATGCGCTGGCCCGGCTCGGCCAGACCATATTTCACCGCGCTGTTGACGGCGTCGTCGGTGACGGCCTCCAGCGAGTCCGGTTGCTCGCCCAGACGCGGCTCCAGTCCCCAAACCAGGGCCAGCCGGCGCGCGGTGTTGGGATTGGGCGTCAGCACCAGGATCGGCTTCAACGGCCGCTCGCGCGCCATCCGTCGCGCCGTGCCGCCCAAGGTCGTGAACACCACCAGACAGCCGGTCGAGGGCGCATTCGCCGCCATCCGCGCCGCCCCGACCAGGGCGTCCACGTCATGCTCGTCCATGCCGGCGTGTTCGGCCCCCATCAGGCTGGGCCACATCGGATCGCGTTCGACCCGCTCGATGATCCGGCTCATGATGCCGACGGATTCCAGCGGATAGTCGCCCGACGCCGTCTCGGCCGAGAGCATCAGGGCGTCCGCGCCCTCATAGACCGCATTGGCCACATCGGTCGCCTCGGCGCGGGTCGGGGCCGGGGCGCTGGTCATGGATTCCAGCATCTGGGTCGCCACGATCACAGGAACCCCGCGATTGCGGGCCGCGCGCACGATCTGCTTTTGCGCCACTGGCACATCCTCGGGATCCAGCTCGACGCCCAGATCGCCGCGGGCCACCATCACCCCGTCGCAATAGTCCAGGATGGCTTCCAGATCGGCCAGAGCCGCCGGCTTTTCGATCTTGGCGAGGCAGGCCGCCTGCCCGTTCACGATCCGCTTCAGCTCGGCCATGTCCTCGGGCTTCTGAACGAAGCTGAGCGCCACCCAGTCCACGCCCATCCGCAGGGCGAAGGCCAGATCCTCACGGTCCTTCGGCGTCAGGGCCGAGACCGGGATCACCGCCTCCGGCACCGCCACGCCCTTCCGGTCCGACAGCTTCGAGCCGCTCTCGACCGTCACATCCGCCCACTCGTCGGTCCGCTCGCCCACACGCAGACGCACCCGCCCATCGTCCAGCAGCAGCAGCATCCCCTTGCGCAGCGCCTTGAAGATTTCGGGGTGCGGCATCTGCACCCGCGTCTCGTCGCCGGGCGTCGGGTCCAGGTCGAAACGCATGGTGTGGCCCGGCTTGACCGCGATCTCGACGTCCTTGAACCGCCCCAGACGCAGCTTCGGCCCTTGAAGGTCGGCCAGCACGCCCAGCGGACGCTGCAAGGCCATTTCAGCGCCGCGCACCGCTTTCAACGCGGCGGCGTGATCCTCATGCGAGCCGTGGCTGAAGTTCAGGCGAAAGACGTCCACCCCCGCCTGGGCCAGCGCCTTGACGGTGCTGGGCGCACGGCTGGCGGGTCCCAGGGTGGCGACGATGCGCGCGCGACGGGCTCGGTTCATGACGTTTCCTGTTGGCTCTCTCGGACGGCAAAACGGGGCCGCCTGGGCGATTTCGCCCTCTTCTGCCAACGAAACCCGCGCTGCGTAAGGCCGCCTTCCCCTCAGGAAACATGAGTTGACGGCCGGAAACAGGAGTTTATCTGGCCGCCGCCCCGCAAGCCGCCACGCCAAATCCGTTCAGATCGATGCAGCGGCCCTCGACCCGGGGCGCGGGGACGCCAATCACATGGGCGAGGGTCGGGGCGATATCGACGGTGCGGATCGGCAGGACCCGCTCCTCGGCCTTGGCGCCCGGCCACCAGAAGATGATCGGCACGCGCCGGTCATATTCCCACGGCGTGCCGTGTCCGGCCAGGGTCGAGCCGACGCGGCCGCCCGAGGTGGTGTTCTGCGTCCAGGCGAACTGGATGTCGGGCGATCGCTCGGCGACGGTCGACAGCCGCATCCGCTCGCGCACCGTCATCATCTCGGGCTGACGGCTTTCGGGCAGAGGCTCGGCCAGCAGCCGGTCGCGCGTCTCGGCGAAGGCCACGTCCGGCAGGGCGCGCAGCATCTCGACCGCCGCCTCCGCCACCTGTGTGCGTAACGGATCGGGCAACGACTTGTGGTCCGCATCGGCGACCATCCAGCCCGAACCGCCGGACTGCAGCGGATCGGCGTCCAGGTTGAAGCGCGCCTTCAGCGCGGCGTTGACGCCCTTGATCGCATCGGTGTCGGCGCGGTGCGCCTGCGGATAGCCATGCTCGTGCAGTCGCTCGACGAAGTCCGAACCGCCGTGGTCGGCCGTCAGGACCACCAGCGCGCCGCCCGGAACCTGGGCCAGCTTGTCCAAGAATGCGCCCAGCGCCGCATCCAGCCGGTGCATCTGCTCGCACATCTCCGGCCCCTGGGTGCCGTACATATGGCCGATCCGGTCGGTGGCCGACAGGCTGACGCCCAGCATGTCGGTCGCGGTCCCCTGCCCCAGCTTCTGGCTGTCCAGCAGATATTCCGCCGCCTTCAGCGTCTGCTCGTCCAGCAATGGCGAGGTGTCGAACTTCAGGCCCGCCGGCGGCAGCACCGAATGGAAGGTCTGGCCGCGAATGGTCCACTCGCCCGCCAGCGCCCGGCAGTCCGCGTTCTGATAGTCCCAGGTTGTCGGCGTCGCCGCCGTCCAGGCGTTGAAGTCACGGTTGAACGCAGCGACCGGCGCCAGTTTCGTCTCGGCCGTCTGACCCGGCTCGACATAGGTCGTCAGTCCAAACCCGTCGGTGAACCAGAATGACTGTCCCTGATGGCCGGCCAGATTGATCGCCCCGCGATCCTTGCCCGACACCGCCATCACCTTGCTGTCCGGGCTGACGGCCTTCAGCCAGTCGCCCAGCGTCGTGGCGCGCAGCTGATCCGGGCCCACCGGCCCGTTGTCGGTATCGTCGCGACCGTGCGCCAGGTGGTTCTGCGGCGCGGCCAGGCAATAGACCTCCTTGCCGGTCTTACCGTCGATCCAGTCGTTGGCCGGGATGCCGGTCTCGGCCGGATGCATCCCAGTCAGAACGGTGGAGTGACCCGGGCAGGTCTCGGTCAGACCGTGGGTCTGATAGCCGTTGATCGACACCAGCCCCTGGTCGGCCAGCCGGCGCAGGCCGCCGCTATAGCGGCTGCGATACTGGTTGAAGAGGTTGGCGCTGAACTGATCGACCACGATGGTCACGATCAGTTTGGGCGGCGTCAGGGCCGCGACCGACGACTGCGGCGCGGCGGCCTGAACCGTCGGCTGGGCGACCGGCGCGCCCGCACAGGCTGCGCCCGCGATCGACAAGACGGCCAGACACGCGGCGGCGACGTGACGCGACAGGGACATGAACAACTCCAACAACAGCCGTGCGGCCTCTAGCTGTTGCGGATGGCGCCCGCGTGACAGCCCGGCTCGCTCCTAGTGCGATTCCCTGGAGCGCAGGCGCGCGACCTGATGCAGGACCAGCACTACCGCGCCGCCGACGATCAGCCCGATCACGGCCGAGACCACCGCCGTCGTCAGCCAGCTCATCACGCCGGCCAACGGCCCGAACAGTTCGCCTACGGCATGCGACAGATGCTCGACCGGCACGGCCGGCCAGTGCAGCCCCAGCGTATGGGAACCGTGCAGCAGAATGCCGCCGCCGACCCACAGCATGGCCGCCGTGCCGATCACGGACAGGGCGCTCATCACCATCGGCATGCCCTTGACCAGACCCCGTCCCAGGGCGCGCACGCCGCCGTTGTCACGCTTGGCCAGGCTCAGACCGATGTCGTCCATCTTCACGATCAAGCCGACCGCGCCATAGACGACGACGGTCATGGCGATGCCGACCACGGCCAGCACCGCGGCCTGGGTCAGGATCGGCTGCGCCGCGACATCGGCCAGAGCGATGGCCATGATCTCGGCCGACAGGATCAGGTCGGTGCGCACCGCGCCCGACACCGTCGTCTTCTCCAGCGCCGCCGCATCGCGCGCGACCGGCGCGGCATCCTCATGCCCGCCATGCCCCACCGCCTCCAGCAGCTTTTCGGCTCCCTCGAAACACAGATAGGTCCCGCCGCACATCAGGATTGGGGTGATGGCCCAGGGCGCAAAGGCGCTGAGCACCAGAGCCACCGGCAGGATGAAGATCAGCTTGTTGCGAAACGATCCGAGCGCGATCTTGCTGATGATCGGCAGTTCGCGGCTGGGCGACAGGCCCATGACATAGCGCGGCGTCACCGCCGCATCGTCCACCACCACGCCGGCGGCCTTGGTCGAGGCCTTGCCGGCCGCCGCGCCCACGTCATCCAGCGACGCGGCCGCCAGCTTTGCGATGCCGGCGACGTCGTCCAGCAGCGCGATCAGTCCAGACGGCATAGTCAGTCTTCCCGGCTGGGCGGCACATTGACGCCCTGCGATTTCAGATAGGATTTGATGTTGCGCGCGGCCTGACGAATGCGCTGCTCGTTCTCGACCATGGCGATGCGGACGAAGCCCTCGCCGTTCTCGCCATAGCCGACACCCGCCGCCACCGCGACCTTGGCGTGGGTCAGCAACTGCTTGGAAAACTCCAGACTGCCCAGATGCTTCAGCGCCGGCGGCAAGGGCGCCCAGGCGAACATGGAGGCGGCCGGCTTGGGAATGTCCCAGCCCGCACGGCCGAAACTCTCGACCAGCACGTCGCGCCGGCGATGATAGAGTTTGCGGTTCTGCTCGACGATGTCCTGCGGCCCGTTCAGCGCCGCGCACGCCGCCGCCTGGATTGGCGTGAAGGCGCCATAGTCGAGATAGGATTTCACCCGCGTCATCGCCGCGATCAGTTTCTTGTTGCCGACCGCAAACCCCATGCGCCAACCGGCCATGCTGTAGGTCTTGGACAGGGAGGTGAACTCGATCGCCACGTCCTTGGCGCCCGGCACCTGCAGGATCGAGACCGTCGGCTTGCCGTCGTAATAGAGCTCCGAATAGGCCAGATCGCTGATGATCCACAGATCGTTCGCCTTGGCGAAGTCCACGACCCGTTCGTAGAAGGCCAGATCGACCGTCTCCGCCGTCGGGTTCGACGGATAGTTCATCACCAGCACCTTGGGCCGCGGCACGGTGAAGGCCATGGCCCGCTCCAGCGCCTCGAAATACTTCTCGTCCGGCGTGGTCGGCACGCTGCGGATCGCAGCCCCGGCGATGATGAAACCGAAGGTATGGATCGGATAGGACGGATTGGGCGCCAGGATCACGTCGCCCGGCTCGGTGATGGCGGTGGCCAGGCTGGCCAGGCCCTCCTTGGAACCCATGGTGACGATCACCTCAGTCTCGGGATCCACATCGACGCCGAAACGGCGGCCGTAATAGTTGGCCTGTGCGCGGCGCAGCCCTGGGATGCCCTTGGACTGCGAATATCCGTGGGCGTCGGGCTTCCTGGCCACCTCGATCAGCTTGTCGATGACATGCGGCGGCGGCGGCAGGTCCGGGTTGCCCATCCCCAAGTCGATCACGTCCTCGCCTGCCGCACGGGCCGCCGCGCGCATCGCATTGGTTTCGGCGATGACATAGGGCGGCAACCGCTTCATGCGGTAGAATTCTTCGGACATGACAGGCTCGTCGTTGGGATCAGCGGCCGTGGATCGACCGCCCCTAGCGCTTAGCGCGCCAGCGGCCTCGCGCAACAGCATTGAAGGTTATTTTCACCCGTCAGGCGGACGAAATCTGTGCGTCGCGCAAAAACCTGGTCGATAAGACCGCCGGTCATCCCCCTCAATAGCTCAGGCGCAAACCGACGCTGAGCGTTCTCGGCGGGCCGTATCCGGCGACGCCCGTGCCCGTTTCCGACACCTCGACATCCTCGTCGAACAGATTGTCCGCCGCCATCCAAAGGATCGCGTTCGGCGTGAAGGCCCACTCCGCACGCGCATCCAGCGTCACGGCGGCGTCCAGCACCCGGCTGTTCAGGTCGTCGTCGAACCGGCTCGATTCATAACGCGCCGCCAGGGCCAGGGTCACTCGATCGGTCGCGCGCCAATCCAACCCAGCGGTCGCGCTCCATTCCGGCGCCTGGGCGGGACGCAGGCCGGTCAGCTGCGCGGCGGACGATCCGCCGTCGATCTCGGCGTCGGTCCAAGAAGCCGCGGCGTTCAGCGACACGGCGGACGACAGGTCCAGCGCCCCCGTCAGTTCCACGCCCCAGGCGTCGATGGTCCCGGCGTTCTGGCGCTGGCGCAGCACCCCGCCCGCCGGCACGAACCCGGCGCGCGGGAAGGTCGCCGGCCCGGCGCCGATCGTCACATTGACGATGGCGTCCTCGATCTGGTTCCAGAACACCGACGCGCCCCAACGCACGCCCTCGCGGTCGAAGGCCAAGCCCGTCTCCACGCCCCTCAGCGTTTCGGGCGTCAGGGCGGCGTTGGCCTCGGTGATGTCGTTGCCGACGCGGAACGGCCGATGCAGTTCGTTCAACGTGGCGGGCCGAAACCCGGAATAGGCCGCCGCTCGCGCCGCATAGCCGCCGCCCAGATCACGCCGCAGGGCCAGACGCGCGCTGACCACCTCGCCCGACCGATCCGCGTCGCTTTCGTTCAGCAGGACGGCGCCGGTCGCCAGGGTGTTCTCCTGACGGAATCCGCCGGTATTCTCCCATCGATCCAACCGCAGTCCGCCGGCCACCAGCCAGTCGGCCGCGGTCCAGGACGCATCGACATAGGCCCCGGCCACCTCCGTCTCCCCGCCCGCACGCCGAATGCGGGTGAAGCCCGCGCCGGTCGGATTGCTGAACAGTTCGTTGGTTTCGCCGTCGTTGAAGCGCGCATCGGCGCCCAGCTCCCACTCCAGTCGTCCGCCCGCGAAATCCGCCATGCGACGGCGCAGCGCCGCATTCACCCCCCATCCGGTCGCGGGTGTCTTGAACTGATCGTTGGCCGGCGTCGTGGTCGATCGGTCGGCCGACACCGAGGCCGAACTGTTGGCCAGATTGCTGTCGATCCGCCACGCCTGCAGCCGCCAGCCATAGCCGTCGGCCGTCGGCGTCTGTGCCGCCGTGGCGCTCAGGCTGTGCCCGCTGGCGTTGGCGCGCGTTCCGGCCAGACCCGATCCGCGATCCTCTTCCCAGGTCGCCGCCCGGACCGACAGGTTCGCCTGTCCCAAGGCTGTATCGACCCGCAGCGCCGCGCTTCGGCTGTCGAGATCCAGCGGCGTATCCGCCGCGCCTGCCGACGGCCCACGCACCGGCACATAGCCGTCGCTGACTTCGCGAAGACCGCTCAAAGTCACCGCCAAAGGTCCCAGGCGCGTGGACGCCGATCCCGCCGCCCGCACCCCGCCACGCTCGGACGCGGACACATCCAGCGCGCCGCCTTTAGCACGCTCACGCAAGGTGATCGTGCCCGTCAGCGCGCCCGCGCCATAGGGGCCCGAGCCCGCCCCCCGGATGACGTCCAGGCTTTCCAGGGATTCCGGCGTCGCCTGGGACCAGATGACCCAGCCCCCGAACGGATCATTCAGCGGCACGCCGTCCAACAGCACCAGCGTCCGTCCTGCCCCGGACGGCGCGATGGCCCTCAGCGAAATCCCTTGCGTGGTCGGATTGGCCGCCGCGCTGCTGGTGCGTCGAAACAGCGACACCGCGGGCACGGACCGTAACGCCTCGTCCAGACGCGACGACCGCGACAGCACCGACTCATCGATCCGCACCACCGAAAACGCAGCATCGGCCGCCGCCGGCGGCAGACGCGCGGCTGTGACGACGATCTCGGGCAAGGCGGTGGGTGTGACGGGGGGAGGAACGTCCTGGATCATGCGCCGTCAGTAGGCGGTCGTTCCGCCACATCAAAGCCCGGCGACCGGAAACGCCCGGAAAAGCGCAAGACAGATCGACGCCCCCTCGATAACAACCGTATCGAACAGTCTGAGGGGGAAGCACGTGGGTCTGGGAACGCTCGTCAGGGGCCTGATCTTCGGCAAGGACGCCGACCGCAAGCGACGCTCCGCCAAGGCGGCGCGAATCCGCGCCCTGCCCGACCGCCGGGTGATGGCCGACAGCTATGTCCCCGCGTTGGCGGCCGACGGCGGGCGCATCCTGTGGGTCGGATGCCGCGAATATACGCTGGACGACTACGCCTTGCTGGAGGCGCAGGGCGGCGAGGTCTGGACCACCGACATCGATCCGGCCGCCGCACGCTGGGGCCGCGAGGGTCGCCACCGCACCGGCGACGTTTGCGAGGCGGATCGGCTGTTCTCGGACCTGAGCTTCGACGCCGTCGTCTGCAATGGCGTGCTGGGTTATGGCGTCGACAGTCCCGACCAGCAGCAGCGCGCCTTGAAGGCTCTGGCGGCGATCCTGCGCCCGGGCGGTCGCCTGCTGCTGGGCTGGAACACCGACAAGATCGCAGATCCCGTCGCCGCCGGCCTGACCGACGCCGACTTCCAGGCCGCGCCCCTGGGCGACCAGCCGACGCGCGTGCGGTTCGACGCGGTCACCCACGTTTACGACAGCCTCATCCGAAGAGGCTGAAGCCTAACCCTGAAGTCGGGTCAGCGACGCCGCCGGCCCGAACAGAGGACGCCGGCGCAGCGTCGGCTTCGGCGTGACGAACGCCTTGTCGACCAAGGCCTCGCGCAAGGCGTCCAGCTCGGCCGCGCGCGCGGCCGGCGAATGCACCCGCTCGACATAGGCCTGACCGCCGCGCGCCAGGGCCAGACGTTCATCGGGGTTTTCGACCAGACGCATCATGGCGCTGGCCAGCGACCCGGCCTCCTCGACGTCGACATACAGCGCATATTCGCCGCTGGCTTCGCGCAAGCCGCCGCGTCCCGACGAGATCAGCGCCGCGCCCGCCGCATGGGCCTCCAGCGCGGCCAGTCCCAGGGCCTCGCGCACCCGCGACGGCGTGACCGCGATGGCGGCGCGCTGCGTCATCGCCCGCACCGCATCCAGCGATGCTGATTTGTGAATTTCGACCCGGTCGCCGAACCGCTCGAGCATCTGCACCTGCGGCGCGGCCCAGTCCTGATGCTTTTCCCAGTCGCCCAGCATCAACGCGCCGCGCCAGTCGGGATGGCGATCGAGCGTGTCGGCCAGAGCGGTGCAGAACAGGTCCAGCCCCTTGTCCTTCATCGCCCGTCCTGAAAACAGGATCAGGTTCTCGCGCTGCTCGGGCGATGCGCGCCAGGCGTCGCTTTCGATCGGATTGCAGACCGACGAAACACGCCCCGCCAAACGCGGATAGTCCATCGCGAACTCTTCACCCGCCGCCCGGCTGACGAACACCAGCCGGTCGAACCGCGAGAGGCGACGGCCATAGCGGAAGCGCTCGATCAGGTTGCGCGACGGCTTGATCCGCGTGTGGCGATAAAGAACGTGGATCGCGTCCGGCAACTGCCGTGCCAACTCCGACGCCGCCTTCAGCTGTTGATGGTATTCCACAATGTCCGGCGACAGTTTCTTCAGAACGTCAACCACCGCCGCATTTCGCGCCTTGCGGCCTAGTCCGGCCGGCACCGTCACCATCTGAACGCCCGCCGGCGTCGGGCCGCCGGCGTCGGCGATCAGCGTCACCAGCCGGTTCAAACGGCTGTGCGCCGACAGGGTGCGCACCACCGTCTCCATCGAGTTGGTCTTGTCCGGACAGAAGGTGCAGCCTCGCGGCAGAACGACGGCGATACGCATGGTCTAGCCTTCCTTCCGAACGGAAGCGGTCTCGAAAATCTTGGGGTGGACGGCGGCGCCGGTGGCGCGGCGACCGCGCGGCCCGTTCAGGCCCAGCAGCCGACGCGCCTTGAACCCGGCCTTCAGCCAAGGCTCCGCCGATGACTGGCGGATGCTCTTCACGTCGATGAAGGTGACGTCGCCGTGACCGGCCAGGGTGTGCAAGCCGTCGCCGTATCCGTCCAGCAGACGGCCCGGCTCGAACCGCTTGACGACCACGGCAGAAAACGTCTCCGGCGAAAGCGCATCGATCCGCAATAGATTGATGGCCGCCCCATAGGTCGCGGCGCAGTCCTGAACCGGCAGATGAAGCGCGCCGTCGTAAACGAACGCCGACCCGCCCGGCCGCGAGGTCTGAAAACCGCTCAGCACCGGATTGGCCGAATGCGCCGTCCAAGCCCCCGTCAGGCTGTCGGCCCAGGCGACATGCAGTTCGCGCATCGCCCGGTCGTCCGGTCCGGGAAGCGCATGAAACATCCACCACCGGCCGTCGTGCTTGACCACCGTCGCGTCGATCGCAGCCGCCTCGCCGATGCGGGCCACCGCCTCCCACTGATCCGGGAAACGGACACAGCGATAGAGGATCAGCCCGCCGCTCTTGTAGCCTTCCGGCAGCATGTAGAGTTCGCCGCCGTCCTCGATCAGGCTGGGATAGGAGAGGTGCCAGGGCTCGGAGAGGGCCACGCCCTGCCCCACCAGCCGGTCGTCGGCGTCATACTGGCGATAGTGAATCTCGCCGCGGCGCACATGATAGTCGAACGCCTCGACGAAGACGGTCAGCACGCCGTCGCGCGTGATGCCGAACGGGTCCGCGACATAGGCATGCGGGCCGCATTCCGGCAGCCAGACGATCTCGTCCGCGCGCGGCTCATGGTCAATGAAGCTGCTTAAGGGACGGCGAATGAAGCCCGAGCGCCAGATATCGAACATGATGACGCCCTAGCCGACCGAAAGAACCGGGGTCGTCGTGCCGTCATGTCCTGCAAACGCGCGCATCTGGGTCCTGCTCGTCGCCGCGACACGGCGCCTTCATGACAAGGACGCCGCCGACCGACCCTTGCCTCATGAAAATCGTCACGGCATTGAAGGTCTTGGCCCGTTTGGCTGCACGAGAGGACTTCGCCCGTTTGACCGCGCCTGCCGCGCATCCCCTGATCGCCGCCTATCTTGAGCAGCGCGAGGATCTGGCCCGGTTCTGCCGCGCGCGGCTGGGCGGCGGGTCGGGCGATGTCGATGATGTGCTGCAGGACATCTATCTGAAGGTTTCGACGCTCGATCCCGACCCGCCGCCGGACAATCCTCGTGCCTTTCTATTTCGCCTGACCTCCAACCTTCTGATGGATCGCTGGCGGTCCGGGCAACGGTCGGCGAACCGCGACGCCCAATGGCGACAACTGAACCATGAAACCGGCGCCGCCGAAGACCTGGACGCGGCCCCTTCGGCAGAGGCGGTCGTGGCCGGGCGCGAGAAGCTGGCGCGCCTGCTCGCCGCTCTCGAGACCCTGCCGCCCAAGACCCAGACGGTCTTTCGCCTGCACAAGTTCGATGGGGTCAGCTATGGCGAAGTCGCCGTTCAAATGGGTATTTCGCGCAGTTCCGTCGAGAAGCACATGATGGACGCGCTGCGCGTTCTTTCCCGCAAGGTTCAACCGTGATGCCGGTTCTTTTCACGCCCTGGGGGAATTTGTCTGAAGGTGAAAGCTTGGCGGCGCCGTCTTGCTATCAGGAGGCGCGTTGCACGGCGTTCCTCCAGGCTGGGATTGGATGACCGCACAAACCGACATCGAGGAAAAGGCGCTGCACTGGTTCGTCGTCCTGCGTGACGACGATGCGCCCGAATCCGCCTGGCTGGAATTCCAGGACTGGCTGGAGGCGTCGCCGGCACACGCCGCCGCCTATGACGCCGTCGAGCGTCTGTGGGTCGATCTGGACACCCCTGCCTCGCCCGCATCAATAGAGACCCCAGTCATCGACCTCGCCGCCGCGAGTGCACGTCGCGCCAAGACACGTTCGCCCTGGTTAGGCGCGGTGATCGGCATCGCCGCCAGCGTGACGCTGGCGGTCGGTCTGTTCCTGTGGCTGACGCCGGGCTCGCAGATCTACGCCACCACCGATACCCCGCTGACAGTCGCGCTCGAGGATGGATCACACGTCTATCTGAACCGCCATTCCACCTTGGACGTCCGGTTCGACGGCGACAAACGCTCGGTCTCGTTGACCGAGGGCGAGGCCGCCTTCGACATCGCCCACGACCCGGCCCACCCGTTCGTCGTCGCCGCCGGAGATCATCAGGTCGAGGTGCTGGGCACCGCCTTCAACGTCCTGAACCACGGCGACCGTTTCGCCGTCGCCGTCGAACGGGGCGTCGTCGCCGTAACCCCCGTCAATGCCCCCAAGGTCCGACTGGTCGCTGGTCAGGCGCTGGCGCAGAGCGGCGAGCAGACCCCGGCCCTGTCGCAAGTGTCACCGGACCAGACTTCGCCCTGGCGACAAGGCGTTCTCGTTTATCGCAACCGCCCGATGACTGATGTCGCGGACGATCTTTCACGTTATCTCGACAAGCCGGTCGTGCTATCGACATCGGCTCGGGCGCTGCGGTTCACCGGCGCCCTTCGCATTGGCGACGAGGCCGTGATGTTGAAGCAGTTGCAGGATTTCGCCCCCGTCCGCGTGGACGCCTCGACGCGCGAAGTCCGCGTCAACGCCCGTGAGGCCGGTTAAGACCGGGCGGCCCCAACGCCTCGCCCTGTCCAAGCCACACGCCGCCGCCCTTCTTCCCAGTCTCTTTCTGCTCGCCACGACGGCCCTAAGCACGCCGGCGCAGGCGGATGCGCGCCTGATCGACATCTACATCCCGCGCCAATCCGTGGACGACGCCCTGCTCGACCTGGCGCTTCAGGCCCGCGTTTCGCTGGGCGGCAGTTTGACGTCGTGCGCCGGCGTCAGCCCCGCGATCAGCGGCCGGATGTCGCTGGACGCGGCCCTTACGCGATTGCTGGCGGGCAGCGGATGTCGCCACGCCATTCGTCAGGACGGCGCTGTGATCATCAGCAGGCAATCGAGCACGGCGCCCGTTTCCGCTCGTCCGATCGCCCCACGCCCGGCCGCTCCTGTGGCGCCGCCGCAAGACGTGGCGCAGGTCAGCGAAGTCGTCGTGACCGCCCCCCGCCGACCCGAACTGATCCAGTCCTCGTCATCGGCAATGACGGCGGTCGGCGCCGAACGCATCGCCCGCGCTGGGGTCACAGGCATGCAGGGGCTGGACAGCCTCGTCTCCGGCATGACGGTGACCAATCTCGGCCCCGGCCGGAACAAGATCCTGCTACGCGGCATATCGGACGGCGTCTTCACCGGCCTGACCCAATCGACTGTCGGCCTGTACCTCGACCTGACGCCGGTGACATACGCCGCCCCGGACCCGGATCTGAAGCTGATCGACATCGACCGGGTCGAGGTGCTGCGCGGACCGCAAGGCACGTTGTACGGCACCGGCCCGATCGGCGGGGTCGTACGCATCGTCACGCGAGCCCCGGCGATGGGCGAAGAATCCCTGTCGCTCTCGGCGACCCGGTCGCGAACCGACGGCGGCGGCTGGAACTCCGACTATGGCCTGGTCGCCAACCTGCCGATCGCCGGCGACCGCGCCGCGATCCGCGCGGCCCTCTATGGCGAGACCTACAGCGGCTATATCAACGACGTCGAACTGAACCTGCGGCGAGTCAACGACGGCACGCGACGCGGCGGCCGGCTGTCCGCCGCGCTGGAGATTTCACCCGGCTGGACCGCGCGCGCCGGCGTCGTCCACCAATCCATCGTCACAGAGGACACCCACTACGTTTATCGCGGCCTCGGCCCACTGAGGCGCGCCAATCTGGTGCGAGAACCGCACCAGAACCGCTTCGACCAGGGCTCGGCCTCGATTGAGGGACGCGGAACCTGGGGCCGGCTGAACGCGTCGATTTCAGTCGTGGAGCACGGCTTCAAGAGCCGCTACGATGCCTCCAGCGCCCTTCGTCGCTTTGGATCGGGCTGGCGCATCGGCGCGCTGGACGAAGGCAAGGACATCCATCTGATCGTCGGCGAGGCCAACTTCGCCTCTCCCGATATCGATCGCTGGCGCTGGTTGGCCGGCGGTCTGGTGTCGTCCAACACCACACGCACCAATCCCGTCCTGTCCGCCCTGACGCCCGAGCCTCGCGCCATCTATTCCGAGGCGCGGCGCGACCGGCTGAACGAGGCCGCCGTGTATGGCGAGGCGTCGCTGGACCTGCCCTACGACCTGACCTTGACCGCCGGGGCCCGCTACTACGCCCTGGAATATGACACCACCTCCCTGGTTCGACAGTTCACCCGATCGCGATCCTTTGACGGGCGCGGTGAATCCGCCGGCTTCACGCCCAAGATCGCCCTCGCCTGGCAGCCCAGCGATCGCCTGAACCTGTCCGCCCTCGTCAGTCGTGGCCACCGGGCCGGCGGCTTCAACACCGCCGGCGTCATCGGTCAGGACTTCAGCGGCCTGTCCGATTCACCCGCGCGCCAGTATAAGCCGGACAGCCTGTGGAACGCCGAGTTGGGGGCCAAGTACCGGTCGGCGGATGGTCGCGCGCGTCTTCGCGCCGCCATCTACGCCGCGCGCTGGCGCAATGTGCAGAGCGACCAGTTTCTGCCCAGCGGCCTGGCCTATGTCGTCAACGTCGGCGACGGCGCGGACAAGGGCTTCGAGGTCGAGGCCAACTGGCGTCCCACCGAGACGCTTGAGCTGTTCGCCAACGGCCTTGTCGCCGACCCGCGTATCACCTCGCCCAGCGCGCGGTTTGATTCCCGGCGCGACGCGAGCTTGCCCGGGGTGCCTCGGGCTTCTGCGAATGTCGGCTTCAGCTGGCGGCGTCCGCTGGGCGAGCGTCTTCAACTGCTGGCCGACGGCGGCCTGTCCTACGTCGGTGCGTCGCGCCTGACGTTCGACGGACGCCAGCAATATCGAATGGGCGACTATGGCACGGGAAGAGTGGCCTTGGGCGTCGAGGCGTCGGCGTGGACCGCGACGCTCTTCGTAGACAATCTGTTCGACACCGAAGCAAACACCTTCGCCTACAGCGACCCTTTCCGCCTCCCCGACGCCCAGGCCATCACGCCTTTGCGTCCTCGCACGATCGGCGTGACACTGAGGTGGGCGGCGCGATAGCCAAACCCACCCCTGCGCTTCAATTGGTCTCTATTCTCGCGTTGCGCTTTGCGACAATGACGCCCCCGCCGTCACGCGCAGAGAGCCGCACACCACCCACAAACCGCCATAGACGACCGCGAGGCCTGTCAAAATGGCTGCTAAACCTGAGACTTCCCAAAGGCTGGCGCCCATGGCGTTCAGGCGAACAAAGGCCTGAACGGCAGCGGTGGACGGTGAAAAGTGCGCCAGCCAGACGAGACCTTCAGGCATCATGAAATGCGGCCACGCAGCGCCTGACAGGAAGAACAAGGGCGCGGAAGTGCCGACCAAAACCTGCAAGACCCGTTCATGGCGATCGAAAAGCGCGCCTAGAAGCAGACCCACAGCGGCGACCGCCGCTGAAAATATGGGCGCCAGCAGTAGGACGCCGATCAGGTTGCCTGCGCGGGGATAGTCCTGAAACCAGAACACGAAACCGAAATAGAAGAGGCTGGAGGCTGTCCCAATCGCCGTGAGCGCCAGCCACAGACCCAAGCGCGCGCTGCGTTTCAGCCTAGCTGCGCCGGTCTCTCGACGCACGGCGGTGATCACGCCGGCTCCCAGCAATAGCGTCTGCTGCAAGATGATAAGACTGACCGCCGGCACGGCGTAACCGCCGTAGCCCTCCGTCGGGTTGAAAAGGGAAACCTGCTTCAGGGTCGGC